>CANQDW010000019.1 GCA_947593975.1 uncultured Lachnospiraceae bacterium | reverse complement strand
ATACTACGCCCGAGCCGGTAAAGCTGCAGAAGATACTGGCGCAGATGCGGGACGGCGGAGTACAGGCGGCAGTAATGGAAGTATCGTCGCAGGCGCTTAAAATGCGCAGGGTGTGCGGTATGATATTTGACTACGGCATATTTACCAATCTGTCAAGGGATCATATCGGAAAAGACGAGCATGAGAGCATGGATGAATACATACAGTGCAAGTCGATGTTGTTTGAACAGAGCAGACATGGTATATTTAATAAGGACGACGAATATGCATTGTTTATGAAAAACAGCAGTATCGCCGGAAGGATTTCCTGTTATGGGATAGGAGAAGACAAAAAAGGCTTTGACGGGGCATACAGCATGGTTTACGCAGATCGGGTCAATCTTTCGCTTATGGACGGCGCTCCCGGCGTTATGTTTGCGGCGAATGTATGCGGTAAGAGAGAAGACTTTAGGCGGCAGTCTTTTTCGCTTAACCTTCCCGGTATATTTTCTGTATATAATGCTTTGGCAGCGGTAACGGTATGTGATATAATCCTGTTGGAGCATGGTATTAAGGAAAGGCTTTCTTTTATGTCCCGCGCCTTATCGGACTTTTATGTGAAAGGAAGGCTTGAAATAGTGCCGGTTGATACGGATTATACGGTAATAGTGGATTATGCCCACAATGAGATAAGCCTTGAACTTTTGCTTAAAGCGATGAGAAAGTATGCGAAGAAAAGACTTATAACCGTGTTCGGATGCGGCGGGAACCGTTCGCGCGAGCGCAGGTTTAAGATGGGCGAAGTATCGGCGGAGTTTTCGGATATTACGGTAGTTACTTCAGACAATCCAAGGTACGAAGAGCCCGAAGATATCATGAAGGATATCGAAAAAGGCATATTAAAGGTGCTTAAGGAAAGCGATAAGATAAAGGAATGCGGCATTTCATCCGGATGCGGAAAGTATACCATGATATCCGACAGGCAGAAAGCCATTGAGGCGGCGCTTAATGCGGCGCAAAAAGGGGATATGGTAATCGTTGCGGGCAAAGGGCATGAAACTTATCAGGAGATCAAGGGAGTAAGATACCGTATGCAGGATTCGGACATTATAAAAAACTGGGATAATAAAAATAAATGGAGGACATGATGGAAAAGATAAGTATAAAAGATATAACAGAGGCAGCAGGCGGAAAGCTGTATTATGGAAATGAAGAGGATGCGGAAAAAGTATACCTTAGCGGGATAGACATTGATTCGGGAGTGATAAAAGAAAACTCCCTGTTCGTATGCATAAAAGGCGAGCGCACGAACGGGCATAAATTTGCAAAGTATGCGTTTGCGGCGGGCGCGGCAGCGGCGCTTATATCGGAAGATATAGGATGCGAAAACGTACCGGAAGGGAAATTTTGCATAATGGTTGACGATACGATAAAGGCTATGCAGAAAGCGGCAATGTGGTACAGGAGAAAATTTGACATTCCGGTAGTCGGAGTTACCGGAAGCGTCGGAAAGACAACGACAAAAGAAATGATAGCATGCGCGCTTTCATCGGACAGGAAGGTCCTTAAGACATATGGAAATAAAAACAGTCAGCTGGGAGTTGCGCTGATGATGTTTGAACTTGACAGTTCTTATGAAGCCGCGGTCATAGAAATGGGGATCAGTGAAAATGATGAAATGGACAGGCTTACAAATATTGCGCTTCCGTCAGTATGCGTAGTTACGAATATCGGGGTATCCCATATAGCGAATCTCGGTTCAAGGGAAAATATACGCCGCGAGAAGCTTAGGATAGCGGAAGGGATGAAAGATGAAGGCGGCGTTTTATGCGTATGCGGCAATGATGATATGCTGCGTATGGTAACGGATTATGAAAATCTGGGACTTACAAAAAAGACGACAGATAAGCTTAAAAGATCGGAAATAGTAATGTACGGGAGTGATGAATGCTGCAGATACAGGGCGTACAACGTCTCGTTTGGGGAAGAAAAAACGGAATTTGACATGGATATCGCGGGAAAAGAAGTACTGCATGTAGAATTGGGATTATCCGGGATACATAACGTACATAACGCGGCGGCGGCGCTTGCGGCAGCGGATATACTCGGAGCGGACGTAAAAGCCGCAGCCACAGAACTTTCAAAATACCGTCCTATGGCGATGAGGGGACAGGAGTACAGCGTATCGGGCGCCGCAGTCATCGACGATACGTATAACGCAAGCCCGGATTCAATAAAAAGCGCGCTTAACGTATTGTGGGACAGAAAAGCAGACGGAAAAAGATATGCGGTCCTTGCGGACATACTTGAACTTGGGGAAATGTCCGATGAACTGCATAGGGAACTCGGAAAATATATTGCGTCGGAGTATAAAAAGGGAAGGAAGACGGACGTTCTTGTGACGGTCGGAAAGCAGGCCGGGATACTGGCTTCGGAAGCTGAAAAGGAAGCCGGGATAACCGTAAAGAAATTCGACGACAGAGAGTCCGCCGTAAAATACATTAAAGCGAATCTTGCCGCAGGCGATATCGCGGTGATCAAAGGCTCGCGCGGAATGAAAATGGACGAAGTGGTAAAAGCGCTTATATAGAGAGAAAGGATAAGATGCCGCAGATGCTTTATGCAGATGTAATAGTAGATATATCAATAGAGAACTTAGACAGGCCGTATCAGTATATCATACCGCATGATATGGAAGAAGAGATAAAGATTGGGACGCCGGTAATAATACCTTTTGGCAGGGGAAACAGAAAAATAAACGGATACGTGATCGGGATATCGGAAAAGCCGAAGTTTGATATAAACAGGTTAAAAAGTATCGAAAGCATACCAAAGACGGGGCTTAGCGCCACGCAGGTCATCATTTCCCTCGCTTACTGGATGAAGGAATACTACGGCTCCACGATGAATGAGGCATTAAAAACGACCATGCCGGTAAAAAAGAAGGTAAGGCAGGCAGAAAAAAAGAGCGTTGTTTTAAGAGCGGATGATAAGAGCGCAGAAGAACTGCTTTGCACTTTGTCGGCAAAAAAAAACGCCGCGGCAAGAGTGCGTCTCTTAGAGGAACTTATAAAAGCTAAAAATCTGGATTACAGCTATGTAAGAAAAGAACTTAATATATCCGCATCTACGCTGGATCTGCTAAAAAAGCAGCAGGTAATAGACATAGAAAGCGCGCGTATGTACCGTATGCCGTATACGGATATGGGGACGGAAGATGAAAGGCCGGTACTTAACGCGCAGCAAAAAGAGGCGGCAGATGCAGTAGTTAAAGGATATTATGAACACACTTATAAGAGGTTTTTGCTGCACGGGGTAACAGGCAGCGGAAAGACCGAAGTATATATGGCTGTCATTGAAAAAGTTATAGCAGATAACAGACAGGTGATAATGCTTATCCCGGAGATAGCGCTTACGTACCAGACGGTGCAGAGATTTTACAGGAGATTTAGGGACAGGGTATCAATACTTAATTCCAGGATGTCCGCGGGAGAAAGATACGATCAGTATGAGCGCATAAAAAAAGGCGAGGCGGATATAATAATAGGTCCGCGCTCCGCACTGTTTGCGCCGTTTGAAAGGCTCGGGCTTATAATAATAGATGAAGAACACGAGGATAGTTATAAAAGTGAAGCGCCGCCCAGATACCATGCGAGGGAGGTCGCTTCGCAGCTTGCAAAGATCCATAACGCGGTGCTCTTGCTTGGGTCTGCTACGCCGTCCGTAGATACATATTATAAGACGCAGCCTGATTATCCGTACGAAGATAAGATAATAAAATATGAGCTTACAAAGAGGATAGAAGGCGCGAGTATGCCCGATGTGACGGTCGTTGATATGAGAAAGGAACTAAAAAACAAAAATTATTCGATGCTTAGCCTTGCGCTGCGCGATAAGATAAAAGAGCGCCTCGAAAAAAAGGAACAGGTGATGCTTTTTATCAACAGACGGGGTTATACCGGGTTTGTTTCGTGCAGAAACTGCGGAGAAAGCATCAAATGCCCCAACTGCGACATATCGCTTACAGTCCATCATTCAAAAGGCGAGGATAAAATGATGTGCCATATGTGCGGTTATGAGACAAAGACGGTCATAAGGTGCCCGAAATGCTCGTCGTCTTATATAGGAGGATTTGGCGCGGGCACGCAGAAAGTCGAGGAGCTGATAGAAAGTACATTCCCTAATGCCGGGGTCCTTCGGATGGATGCGGATACGACGTCGAAAAAAGGCGGGCATGAAAAGATACTTGCCGCGTTTGCGGGGCATGAAGCCGATATACTGATAGGCACGCAGATGATAGTAAAGGGCCATGACTTCCCGAAAGTTACGCTTGTTGGTATACTTGCGGCGGATATGACGCTTCACATAAGCGATTTTCGTTCTTCTGAAAAGACGTTTGAACTTCTTGTGCAGGCTGCCGGAAGGGCGGGAAGAGGAAGGCTTAAAGGCGAGGTCGTCGTACAGACGTACAGGCCCGAACACTACGCTGTAGCGTGCGCGGCGGCGCAGGATTACAAATCGTTTTATAAACAGGAGATAGCTTACAGGAAAATTATGAAATATCCCCCGGCGTCGTATATGATGACATTATTTGTATCATCTGATTCGGAAAAACTGTCTTTAGATATCATGAATGTCTCGTATGATACCGCAGATAATATTGTAAAAGGGCGAAGCGACACAGTACTCATAGGACCCGCAAAGCATCCCGTGTTTAAAGCGAATAATATGTACCGTTACCTCATGCATGTTAAGACGGATAACCTGCTTGCGGCCGAAGGGATAAGAAAGGCCGTCTGCGGCGCGGCGGAAAAAGAGTTTGCGGGATATAAATACATTATGCAGTTTGATATGCAGTAGGCAGTGTGAGGTTGACATAATAACCACATTAATGTAATATTATTAAATAAATTTTATTAAGGGGAGATGTTATTATGGCAGATTTTAAAGAATTTGGAGATAAAGCATGCAGTTTTGCAAAGAATATGGCGGATAAGGCGAATGATGCCGTAGAGGTCCAGAAGCTTAAAGCAAAAATAAGGGACTGCAGGAATGAGATCGATGATATATATAGCAGCATCGGGGCGTCGATATATAACCGCTATAAGGAAGATGACACCGTAGACGCGGAATATTTGGATCCGTGCGGCAGCATAGATGAAAAATATGAAGAGATAGCTGAACTTAATGACAAGATCGATATAATAAAAGGCTGTATGAGATGTCCGAACTGCCAGGCACCCGTAAATACCGGAGATGCTTTCTGCAGTAAATGCGGCAGGCCGTTGTAGGAGGAAAAAATGGCGATCAGAAATATACGCGTGTTAGGCGACGATATCCTTAACAAAAAATCAAAGTATGTCAGTGAGATGAACGATAAGTTAAAGGTCCTTATAAACGATATGCTTGAAACAATGTATAATGCGGCAGGAGTAGGACTGGCCGCGCCGCAGGTCGGAGTGTTAAAAAGGGTAGTTGTCATTGACGTTACGGAAGAAGGCAATAACCCTATAATACTTATAAACCCTGAGATTACGGACGAGCAGGGAGAACAGACGGGCAACGAAGGCTGTCTGTCCGTGCCCGACAAAGTAGGAAAGGTCACAAGGCCTGAGTATGTAAGGATCAAAGCCCTTGATGAAAATATGCAGCCTGTAGAATACGAAGGGAACGGGCTCCTTGCAAGGGCGTTTGTCCATGAGATAGAACACCTTGACGGAAAGCTTTACGTTGATAAGGTTGAAGGAAGGCTTTATGACGTGGATGAACTGAAAGAAGGGGACGAATAGATGCGTATAATATATATGGGAACTCCGGATTTTGCGGTGCGCGCGCTTTCTATGCTGATAGAGGCGGGGCATGACGTCGCGGGCGTTGTAACGCAGCCGGACAGGCCGAAAGGCAGAGGAGGGAAAGTGGCTTATCCTCCGGTAAAAGAAGAGGCTTTAAAGCATAATATTGATATCATACAGCCGTTTAAGGTAAAAGATGAGGCCGGCGTATCATGGATAAGGGATAAGAACCCGGATCTTATTGTAGCAGCCGCGTTCGGACAGATACTGTCCAAAGATATTCTTGATATACCTAAGTACGGCTGTATTAATATACACGCTTCGCTGCTTCCGAAATACAGGGGCGCTTCGCCTATACAGCAGGCGATAATAGACGGAGAGGATTATTCGGGAGTTACAATAATGATGATGGAAGAGGGGCTTGATACCGGGGATATCATCATGCAGAAAAAGGTAAAGATAGAACCATATGATACGGGAGGCACGCTGCATGATAAGCTTGCGGCCGCCGGAGGAGAGCTTGTTGTGGAAGCGGTAAAAAAGATAGAGGACGGTACGTTTACAAGAACGCCGCAGGGAGATGATTATACTTATGCGGGGATCATTGATAAAAAAATGGGATTGATAGATTTTTCCATGGAGGCCGAAGCCATAGAGAGGCTTGTAAGAGGATTAAATCCGTGGCCAAGCGCGTATACTTATACAGACGGAAAACTTCTTAAGATATGGGCTGCGCAGGCGGAAGATACGGACTGTATGGGAGAGTATGGCGAAATCATAAAAACAGATGCGGACAGTTTTAGTATAAAGACCGGCAGAGGGATCCTTAAAGTGCTTGAACTCCAGCCGGAAGGAAAAAGGCGCATGAAGGCTTTGGATTATCTTAACGGAGCCGGCATGAAAACGGGAACGATACTTGGGAAGTAACTAAAGAAAGGAGACAGGAATTATGGTAAATGTAATACTTGCGGGATATGGCTATTCCGGCTATTACGGAATGCGCGGCTTAGGTATGTACTGGGATCCTACTTATGTGCTTGTGCTTATAGGAGTTGTTTTATCGCTTATAGCCTCGGCAAGGGTAAAGAGTACATTTGCAAAGTATCAGAAAGTAGCGGCAAGGTGCCGTATGAGCGGGGCGGAAGTAGCTGACAGGCTTCTTCGCGCAAATGGGATATATGATGTGAGGATCGAGCATGTAAGAGGCAGCCTGACAGACCACTACGACCCCAAAAATAAAGTCCTGAGACTGTCTGACAGCGTATACGGACAGTCGTCGGTAGCGGCGGTATCGGTAGCGGCGCATGAAGTAGGGCACTGCATACAGCACAGCAAAAATTACGCGCCGCTTACAATACGCTCTAAACTTGTACCTATAGCTAATTTTGGCTCGGGCGCGTCCTGGTTTTTTATAATTGCCGGGATAATAATGGGAGGTTTTAATGTGCTTATTGATATAGGGATAATATTATTTTCGTTTGCGGTACTGTTTCAGATCGTTACGCTCCCGGTAGAATTCGACGCGTCAAGAAGGGCGCTTGCGGCGTTGGATTCAAACGGGATACTGTATGCCGACGAAAGCAGGTACGGACGCAAGGTGCTTAAGGCTGCGGCCCTGACATATGTCGCATCGGCGGCTGCCGCAATACTTCAGCTTTTAAGGCTTATACTTTTGTTTGGAAACAGGAACAGGGATTAAAGTATATGGATAATGCAAGAAGGCTGGCGCTTGAGATTACGGTTGATGTGCTGGAAAACAAAAATTACTGCAATATTTCGTTAAAAAGATGCCTTGATAACAAAAAGGACCTTGACGAGAGGGATAAAAGGTTCATATCAATGCTGTCGCTCGGAACGATAGAAAGGGCGATAGAACTGGATTATATACTTTCGCTGTACTGCAAAAAACCGGTAAACAAGCTGAAACCGTATATAAGAAATATACTCAGGATGTCCGTATACCAGATAAAGTATATGAAGCAGGTCCCTGACAGCGCGGCGGTAAACGAGGCTGTAAAACTTACGGCAAAAAAAGGATACGGCGCGCTTAAAGGATATGTGAACGGGGTCCTTAGGAATGTTGCGAGAACGATAAACGATATCAAATATCCCGACAGAAAAAAAGAACCGGTAAAGTATCTAAGTATTGTATATTCGATGCCGGAATGGCTTGTGCGCCATTATATAAAAGAGATCGGCTATGATCGGTCGGAGAGCGCTTTTAAGTATTTCTGCAGCGCCCCCGCAGTTACGATAAGATGCACAAATACGGCATATGATAAAGAAGAACTTGAAAAAGCTTTGCGAAAATCCGAAGTTACGGTAAAAGACGGGGAGTTTTTTGATTATGCGTTAAAACTTGTAAATCCGGGCAATGTAGCGGAACTTACAGGTTATGCGGAGGGAAGTTTCGCGGTTCAGGATGAAAGCTCGATGATACCTGCGCACGCGCTGTCAATGCTTTTTGGGCGCGGCGGTTCTTATAATGTGCTTGATATATGCGCGGCGCCGGGAGGAAAAGCTATGCAGCTTGCCGCGTGCAGGGATAAGGACATACATATAGACGCAAGGGATATATCGGAAGAAAAGACAGCCATTATCATTGAAAACGCAAAGAGGCTTCGTATCGACAACGTTGATGCCGGTGTTTTTGATGCGCTTGCGCCCGACAGATCATGTGTGGGAAAATATGACGCCGTGATCGCGGATCTTCCCTGTTCGGGTCTTGGCGTGCTTGCCAAAAAAAACGATATTAAGTATAACGTATCGCAAAAAGGGATGGAAGAGCTTGCCGCCATGCAGGGAAAAATGCTTGATACGGCAGCGGACTATGTTAAGGCGGGCGGATATATTATTTTTTCCACCTGCACTTTGAATAAATGTGAAAATGAGGATAATGCGGAAAAGTTCCTTAAAGGACACGATGATTTTGAACTTACGGACCTTAGAGGATATGTTCCCGATACGCTTGGCGGTTTTGTGACTAAAGAGGGGATGATAAAGGTGATCCCCGGAAAAGCGGAAGCCGACGGATTTTTTGTGGCGGCATTTAAAAGAAAAGGATAAGGTTATGATATGGGCGCAGATGAAAAATACGAAGACCTGATGTCTTTTACAAAAGACGAACTTAAGGAGTATATGTTAAGCATTGGCGAAAAAAGTTTCAGGGCGGACCAGATATACGGCTGGCTCCATAAAAAGCTTGCGGACAGCTATGACGATATGACGAATGTGCCTGAGAAATTAAGACGCGCGCTTGAAGAAAAATACCTCATGCGCCCGATGCGTATAGAAAAAAAGCTTGTGTCGCAGACGGACGGCACGGCAAAATATCTTATGTGCACCAAAGACGGCAATATGATCGAAAGCGTCGCGATGCAGTATCCGTACGGCATGAGCGTGTGCATATCGTCGCAGGCGGGATGCCGGATGGGATGCAGTTTCTGCGCGTCGGCTATATTGGGGCTTGAAAGGAACCTTACGGCGTCGGAAATGCTTTCGCAGATATACCTTATCCAGAAAGATATGGGAAAAAGAGTAGATAATATAGTCGTTATGGGCATAGGCGAGCCGTTTGACAATTATGATGAACTTATTAAATTCCTGCGGATGGTATCTGATGAGGACGGGCTTAATATAAGCCGGAGGAGCATTACGGTATCAACATGCGGGCTTGCAGACAGGATATATGATTTTGCCGATGAAGGCATGGCGGTAACGCTTGCCGTATCGCTGCATGCGCCGGACGACGAACTCAGAAAGACGATAATGCCGGTTGCAAACCGCTACAGCCTTGATGAGATAAAGGAAGCGTGCCGGTATTTTACAAAAAAGACCGGAAGAAGGATAACGTTTGAATATGCGATGATAGCCGGGGTAAACGATACGCCGTCATGCGCCGAGAAACTAAGCGCGTATGTAAAGGGGCTTTTGTGCCATATAAACCTCATTCCGCTTAATACGGTAAAAGAAAGAGCGGGAAGGGCTTCATATGCCGAAGATATGCAGTATTTTGAAAAATATCTTGAAAAAAAAACAGAATAATGTTACAATTAGAAAAGGAATGGGCAGAGATATAGAGGCTGCCTGCGGACAACTGAGAAGAGAATGCCTGGAAAAAAGAAATAAAAGTTCCTAAAAAAATGAGAGGATGTAATAATTATATGAAATCGTTCTCAATAACGGATACGGGATTAAAAAGGACTATTAACCAGGATAGTGTATATTGCAGTGAAGATGCGGTAGGCATCTTTCCAGATCTGTTTATCGTGGCAGATGGCATGGGCGGGCATAACGCCGGCGACATGGCATCTAAGCTTTGCGTGGAGTCGTTTTACAAGTCTGTTTCGGAAAGTGAGCTCCGTACCCCGGTAAGCATTATGAACGAGGCGATATTTTATGCGCACGGGCAGATACAGGCTAAGGCGGATGAGAATCCCGATTATTATGGGATGGGAACTACGCTGGTTGCGGCAGTGATAATGGATATGACATTATACGTCGCCAATATAGGCGATTCCAGATTATATGTTTTGAGGGATGGTCTTGAGCAGATAACGGAAGACCATTCTTTAGTTGAGGAGATGGTCAAGTCAGGCGAGCTTGCAAAAGAGAGCGTGCGCAGCCACCCGAACAAGAATATCATAACCAGGGCGCTTGGCATCGGCATAGATATACAGCCGGATTATTTCAATGTAAATTTACAGGAAGGCGATATGATCCTTATGTGCTCGGACGGACTGACCAATATGCTTGAAGATGCGGAAATAGAATACATAATCAAGAACAGCAGGGACGATCTGCGAAAGACCTGCATGGAACTTGTAAACAGGGCGAATGAAGCCGGAGGAAAAGACAATATAACGGTACTGCTTGTTGAAGTCTGATGACTTAAAGAAAGGATCTTGTTATGATTAAAATAGGTATGCTGATTAGCGGAAGGTATGAAATTATTGAGAAAGCAGGAACGGGCGGGATGGCGGATGTATATAAAGCCATGGATAACCGTCTCAACCGTTATGTGGCTATAAAGGTGCTGAAGCAGGAATACAGCCTTGACACCAAATTTGTTACGAAATTCAGGGCGGAGGCTCAGTCTGTAGCAGGGCTTACGCATCCAAATATCGTAGCGGTCTATGACGTCGGCGATGAAAACGGGCTTTATTATATCGTTATGGAATTCGTCGAGGGTATCACGCTCAAGAAATACATAGAGCACAAAGGAAAACTTGAGATAATGGAATCGCTCGGAATAGCGATACAGATAGCGCAGGGACTTTTGGCAGCACATGATAAACATATCATACACAGGGATATAAAACCGCAGAATATCATCATTTCCCGTGAAGGCAAAGTTAAGGTCACGGATTTTGGGATCGCAAAGGCAACCAGTTCCAATACCATTACTTCAAACGTTATGGGTTCCGTGCATTATATTTCGCCCGAACAGGCAAGAGGCGGGTTCAGTGATGAAAAGAGCGACATATATTCGCTGGGAATAACAATGTATGAGATGCTTTGCGGCACGGTCCCTTTTACGGGCGACAGCACGGTTTCCGTAGCGCTTGCCCACATTCAGGAGGAGGCGCCTCCGCTTTCGGCGTTTGAGAAGAACATACCGAAGAGCATTGAGATGATAGTAAGCAAATGTATACAGAAGAAGCCCGAGTTGAGGTACCTTAGTGTGTCTGATCTTATAAATGACCTGAAAAAGGCCGTTACGGATCCCGAAGGCGATTTCGTTAAAATAGGTTCCGCGCTTGACGCGGACGGCCCTACGATCCATATTTCGGATGAGGAACTTAAAGATATCAAGAACAGGAGCAAAGCGGTAATAGTATCTGATGCGGAAGATGATCTTGATCTGTCTGATATCGAAAAGGAAACCGAAAGTGATTCGGAGATAGACCCGAAGCTTGAAAAAGCGGTAGTTATAGGAAGCATCGTTGCAGGTGTGATCCTTGCGATGATCGTGATATTTATCATAGTTAAGTTTGTTATGGCAGGAAGAGGCGGAGATGAGCCTGCTTTGGAAAGCGCGCCTCCGGAAGTATCGGCGCCTGCGTCTGACGATGACAGCAGTTCTGTCTCCGGCGCAGTGCTGGATGATCTGGCCGATATGGACAGACAGGAAGCAATAGCGTATCTTAATTCGCTTGACATGGATATAAATATAGACATTGAGGAAAGTTATTCCGACGATATAGAAAAAGACAAAGTGATTTCAACTGATCCCGGCGAGGGTACTACGCTTAGGACGGGTGATACGGTAACGCTTACCGTAAGCATGGGACCTGAGCCGGTTAAGATCCCGGATGTAGAAGGAAGATCGCCGGATGAAGCTAAGGGTATGCTGGAAGAAGCAGGGTTTACTACAACAGTATCCTACGAAAACAGCGATACAGTGGAAGTTGAGAAAGTTATAGGGACCGACCCCAAGAAAGGCGAAGAAGCCGCGGAAGGAACCAAGGTAACGATAATAGTGAGCAAAGGCAAGAAAACCGAATATGTAAAAGTTCCGTCATTATCAGGGCTTACGCAGAAAAAAGCAAAAAAAGAGCTTGAGAAGGCAGGTCTTGGAATCGGCGAAGTTATGAAGGAATATTCAGACAGCGTTCCGGCAGGGCAGGTAATGGGTCAGACACAGGCGGCAGGAAGCGATGTTGAAAAAGGAACGATAGTTGGCATAACAATAAGCAACGGACCGGAAGTCACATATAAATATCAGGGTCAGATTGTAATATCGGATAATCCGTTTACCGATGAAAGCCAGAGCGGAATGATCAAACTTGTGCTTAACCAGGACGGTTCTAATAAAGTAGTTGGCGAGGAAATGATGAATTATTACAGTTTTCCGCTCAGTATATCGGTAGATGGCTTTAGTGAATCGGAAGGTGAGATTGTAATGTATGTAGACGGAACAAGATACAATGCATATAATATCAGTTTTGCAAAGGTTGCCCAGTAATATATGAATGGAAGGATCATAAAAGGTATAGGCGGATTTTATTATGTGCACGTACCTGATGAAGGGATATATGAATGCCGGGCAAAGGGGATTTTCAGGAACAGGAATGAAAAACCTTTGGTAGGCGATATGGCAGCCATAGACATTACAGACAATGAGCTTAAGCTGGGAAACGTTACGGATATACTGCCGAGAAAAAACAGTCTTATAAGACCGGCGGCGGCAAATGCCGATCAGGCGCTCGTTGTGTTTGCGGCAGCGGACCCAAAGCCTAATATGTATCTTTTGGATTGTTTTTTGGTCCGTATGGGATATGAGGATGTTCCCGTGATCATATGTTTTAATAAAAATGACCTTGTAGGACCTGATGTGATAAATGATTATATGTCCGTATATGAAAAGAGCCGCGCGCGGGTGATAAGCGTGTGCGCGGATACAGGAGACGGGTTTGATACCCTTAAGGACATGCTTTGCGGAAAAATGACAGTTCTTGCCGGGCCGTCAGGCGTAGGCAAATCATCGATCATGAACAGGATTTACCCGAAAGCAGGGGCGGAAACAGGCGATATAAGCAGAAAACTCGGCAGAGGAAAGCATACGACAAGACATTCGGAGATATTCTGCATAAATGAAAACAGTTATCTCATGGATACTCCGGGCTTTTCTTCACTTAGTATCCCGGATATGGAGGCGGAAGAATTAAAAGATTATTTTCCGGAATTTGCCGAATATGAGGATACATGCCGCTTTCAGGGCTGCATGCATAAAGATGAGCCGGACTGCGGCATAAAGGATGCCGTAAGAAACTGTGCGATACCAAAAAGCAGATATGCAAGTTATATTCTTATGCTTGACGAGATAAACAGCAGGAAGAAATGGTAGATAGTATTAAGGAGACGGATTATGGGATTAGAATACAGGCTTGCGCCTTCAATACTTGCAGCGGATTTCGCAAAGCTTGCGGATGAGCTTGCCAGGCTGAAAAATGCGAAGGCGGATTATGTACATATTGACGTTATGGACGGGATGTTTGTCCCGAACATATCTGTCGGGATACCTGTGGTAAGGTCGATAAGACAGTATTCCGATATGTTTTTTGACGTTCATCTTATGATAGAAGAGCCGATCAGATATATCGAAAGGTTTGCAAAGGCGGGAGCGGACGGAATAACCGTACACGCCGAGGCATGCAGGGATATGGGAAAGACAATTGACGAGATAGAAAAAAACGGAGCAAAGCCTGCCGTATGCATTAGCCCGGACACCCCGTATGAGGCTGTCATACCATACCTTGACAGGGTATATATGGTGCTGGTCATGAGCGTGTATCCGGGATACGGCGGACAGGAGCTTATAGAAAGCACTCTTGTAAAAGCGGGAAAGCTCAGGGAATATATAAAAGCGCATGGCCTTAATGTTGATATTGAGATGGACGGCGGCATAAAATTGTCAAACCTTACGCATGTCCTTGACAGCGGCGTAAACGTGATCGTTGCGGGAACGGGCGTGTTCGCCGGAGATCTTTATGAAAATGTGAAGAATTTTAAAGATGCGTTTGACGCTTATAAAAAGCGGATGTAAGCAGATATGATATATATTGATACCCCATATTCCGGGACGGATATGGGGTTTTATATTATTGTCGGACTTGTGACGCAAAACACATAAAAATGTCGCATATAACATAGTAATATACTCTGTTTTCTTTGACAATAAATGTATAGAGTGTTATAATAAATCCTATATTTAAAAGGGGGTATTCTGCCCAAATGTGTGAAAAGTTGCGCTATGTCATACGTAAGGCGGCCGGATTATACTGGCTTATAGACACATGCCAGGATGAAAATCCGTGCAGGATGCCTTTGTCAATGAATGAGGCGGGGGCTGATATATGCAGCCGTCTTTTACGCGGTATGGATGAAGAGGAGACGGCGGATGAGCTTTCCGCATTGTATGAGGCGGACAGGACGGAGATAATGTCGGATATAAAGGAGTTTGTGAGGCTTCTTGATGGATACGGAGTAGAATATAATCGGTAGGTGAACGTATATAATGAATGTACTGTTGATTGGCGGTGCCGGAAGTTTAATCAACAATTTAATAGTTAAGCTGAACAAAGAGGGAGAACGCATATATCTTCTTACCGGGAACAGATATTCAAACGAACCTTATCAGAAAGTGTTCGAAAGATATAATTTTACATATGACTGCGACTGTATTAAAGATATATACGAAAGCGTAGCTCCCGACCTTACGATATATATGGGAGCTTTCGACAATAATTTCAGGTGGGCCGGAGAAGAATCGGAATCGGTAAAGTATTCGGCAAGCCTTATGAATATACTCATGGGTTATGCGATGATAGGAAAAGGAAAGTTCGTATACCTGTCATCAAGCGAGATATACGGAACTAACTATGATAATAATATAGATGAGAACACGCCGGCTTCACCGGTCACTTTTAAAGCAATGGCGTTAGCGCAGGGCGAGGAACTGTGCGAAAGCTACAGAAAGAACAGAGGCCTCGATATAATAACGCTCAGGCTGGATCATCTGTATAAGATCCCGAAGACGCTTAAGGATGTAACCGATATATGCACGCGCATGTGCCTGCAGTATATGGCGGAAAATAAGATAAGTATCCAGGAAAAGAAGAGTATTTCGCTTCTGTATGAGGCGGATGCGATCGAGTTTATTTACCGCGCGGCATCATGCATGACGCACCGAAGCCCGATATATAATATTTCATCTTCCGTAGAGATCACAATGGGGGAACTTGCGCAGATGGTCCAAGACGCCATGGGCGAAGAGGTGCCTGTTGTCATGTCGGGTGAAGGCGCAAAAAACAGGGTTGTTTTATCAAACAACCTTTTTGACAGTGAATTCGGGAACCCGTTTTTCTGCGAAACGCAGGGTATAGTACAAAAGATTGCAGCGCATATGAAAAAATATAAATATGTGTTCCTTACAGGCGAAGATGTGAAAGAACCTCTTTTTAGGAGGATATTGAAAAAGTCAGGGTGGTTTTTAAGTTCGCTTATTCCGTTTTTGGAAAATCTCATTGCATTTATTCCATTCTTTATGTTAAATAACCGCGCGGTAGGAAGCCAGTATTTTGCCAATCTGGACTTTTATCTGCTGTATGTCCTTTTGTTTGCGATAGTTTACGGGCAGCAGCAGGCAACGTTTTCCGCGGTGCTTGCGGTAGCGGGATATTGTTTCAGGCAGATGTATGACCGTTCGGGATTTGAAGTCATGCTTGACGCCAATACATATATATGGATCGCGCAGCTCTTTATACTTGGGCTTGTAGTGGGATACATGCGCGACCAGATCAAGCGTATGAAGTTTGAAAGCGAAGAGGAAAGGGATTTCCTGTTTAACCAGCTTGACGACATACAGGATATTAACGGGAGCAACGTGCGTGTAAAGAATGCGCTTGAGACGCAGATCATTAACCAGAACGACAGTGTAGGAAAGATATACAAGATCACTTCCGCGCTGGATAAATATAATCCCGAGGAAGTTCTGTTCTATGCGGCGGATATGCTCGGCAAGCTTGTTAAGAGCAAGGACGTCGCAATATATACGATTTCGAATGAAACTTATGCCAGGCTTTTGTCATCCACGTCCAAAAAGGCAAGGATGCTCGGCAATTCGATAAGATATACCGAAATGGGCGAAATGTATGAAACAATGCTGGATAGGAAAGTATTTATCAACCGTAAGATGGACAACAGATATCCGCTTATGGCGAACGCCATTTATTCTGATAACGGCGAGATGCAGATGATCATGATGATATGGGGTATCCCATGGGAAAGCATGACCCTCGGGCAGGCGAACCAGCTTATAGTAATCAGCGCGCTTATACAGAATGCCGTGCTCCGCGCGACAAGGTATCTGGAAATACTTGAAAACCAAAGATATGTTGAAGGCTCAAATATGCTGACTACAGATGCATTCAGGACGCTTATGCAGGCATTTATGAATGCGCAGGACAAAGGGCTTACCGAATGTACGCTCCTTAGCATAGATGCGGCGGGGCAGGACTATAAAGAAGTAAGCAATGTGCTTGTTGCGAGACTGAGGCAGACTGATTATATAGGTACCCTTGAAGACGGCAGGCTGTATACGCTTCTTTCAAACAGCAACGATAACGATGCCCAGTTTGTTATAAAGCGTTTTGCGGATATAGGGTATCCCAGTCATATTGTGAAGGATGTGGAGGCATGAGAGGGTCATGGAATGAAGCTCTTTTCATAGTGATATTAATTTTAAATACCTTAATTTCAATTGCGTATCTTCTTATGCAGCTGGTAAAAAAAGAGGAGAATAATAAAAGCTGTTGGTTTAAGGCGTTTGTAATGTTCTTATGTCCTGTTGTGGGACCGTGTTTTTTTATAGTTGCATATATATTTTTCCTGACGTTTTTTCATAAAGAAGTAGATCTTGCCGACGTAATATTCAGCAAGGACCGTGTCCGCACTTTTCTCCATGCCGAGGAAGACAGGGAGCGAAATATGGTCCCGCTTGAAGAGGCTATAGAGATTACGGATACCGATAACCTGCGCGTGCTTATGATGAACGTCGTGCGCGGCGATATACACCAGTCGCTGGCGTCCATTGCGCTGGCCCTTAACAGCGAGGATACGGAGGTGGCGCATTATGCGGCATCGGTTTTGCAGGATGCGCTCAATGATTTCCGTATCAATGTCCAGAAACAGCAGAACATCATAATGCAGGAAGACGATAACCAGCTTATATATGCGGGGATGACGATCGATTATATTAACCAGGTCTTGGAACAGCACGTCTTTTCAGATCTTGAGCAGAGGAACTATGTCGGGGTTATGGACGGGATATGCGATATCGTATACGAAAAAGACAAGGGACGCATAACAAGCGCGCAGTATGAGGCTATAAGCCTCAGGCTTCTTGAGATAGAAGAATATGAAAGATGCAGGGACTGGTGTGAACGGGCAAAAGAGCAGTACCCGAACACGCTTGCCACATATACGTGCCAGCTTAAATTATATTTTAACAGCGGGCAGAGGGAAAAGTTTTTTGAAGTTATAGAGGATCTGAAACATTCGGCAGTAGTAGTCGACAGTGAAACACTTGAGCTGATAAGGGTATTCCGCTAGTAAGGAGCGAATTGGTATGTCAATGGTAATGCTTACAATTTTACAGCTTGCAGGGGCATTTGCATCATATCTTTTTGTGACGATAGCTCTGCCCGCGTTTGTGTTCGGCAATAAGCTTAAAGGACACAGGACAGTGGAACGGGTTATGTTTTATTTTATGGTGGGCAATTTTTGCGTAATGAACCTTGTCTTTTTGCTTGAGCTGCTTAAGATCTCCTATCCGGCTACGCTGATCTTAGGAACCTTTCTCCTTACTTTTGTAGGAAGGATAATGGTAAAGCCTACGGATATAGCGAAAGTATTTGCCGGTAATTTCAAGAGGTTTGCCGGCGGACAGATGGGAAAAAAGACGGCGTTTGTGAAGATAATGGCAATAATTAAAAGGCATATCGTAAGGTTTATTGACTGGATATGCCATTACATAGTGAAAAGGTTTATGGACTGCGCGCTTCTTATAGTGCTGTTTGTTATATTATGGAAAATGTACGGTTATAACCTGATAGAATATTTCGGTTACAAGGCTTCTGATATGCCCGTGCATAATTACTGGATAAACTCTCTTAACGACAACGACATATTTGTCGCGGGCGTGTATCCGTATGGGTTCCACTGCGTGATATATTATATCCACGCGATATTCAGGATAGACATATATGTGCTTTTGCGCGTATTTGCGTTTGTACAGAACGTGATGCTGCACCTTATGCTCCTGTGTTTTCTGAAATTGTGCTGCAAGTCAAGATACCTTCCGTATGCAGGGGTATATATATATATAATCGGAGGATATTTAAAGGGCAATACTTATGCAAGGTATTATGCAACGCTTCCGCAGGAATTCGGGTTTATATTTATATTCCCGGCGATATATTTCATAATCGCATATTTTAAGTGCCGAAATGAAGAGATAAAGAAAAACGAGTGGAAAGCCGCCGTGCATCTTCCGTTTTTGAAAAAGAACCGGGGAAAGAAGAATTTTTATCCGAAGTCGTGGTTTTATCTTGCGGGGTTTGCAATGAGTTTTGCGATGACGCTCGCAGTGCATTTCTACGGAACTATGGTTGCCGGAATATACTGCATGGCTGTCGCGGTAGGTTTTTCGGCTCTGTTTTTCAGAAAAAAATATTTTTGGAACATTATAGTTACGGGAATTATAAGCGTAGTCGTTGCCGTGCTCCCGATGGTGATCGCGTTTGCGGGCGGTACGCCTCTGCAGGGTTCGCTTATGTGGGGCATGAATATCATATCGGGTTCAAGCGATAAAGAGACATCTGACGGGGGAGAACAGGAGGACGCCGTTGTTTCGGATGAAGAATCGCCGGGACTTTCTGCTCCTTCGGATACGATGACGGAAACCCCGGGCATAAACGACAATAAAACCCATATAAGCGCCGATGAAGCAGAAAGCCAGGTAAGCGTTTCCGACGGCGTAAAACACGTGTTTGATAAGATAGTGTCCTTTGGTGAGACAATGGGCGGCTATTTCCACAGACCTTTGAGCGAGGCAGTGCTTAATATCAAAAATGTTGATTACATATACTGGGTATTGGATTCGTTCCTTGTGCTCATTGCAATGGGGCTGCTTTATATATTGTTCAAGCAATACTACTACAGTGGAATACTGATATCATCGGGACTTTACATGCTGTTTCTGTGCGTTATGATGACGGCGGGCAATTTTGGTCTGCCGGCGCTTATGGATACCAACAGGGGAAGTATATATTTTTCGTATTCGCTTGCGATACCGCTTGTGCTTTTGGCGGACTCCATTATCTATCTGCCGTTCTGGCCGATGAAAAAGAGGTTTGCGGGAGTGGGGAGATTCCTTCTTAACACATTGTCGCTTTTGTGCGTTGTGGGAGCCGTATATTATACGGTAAGCGAAGACTGGTTAAGGGAACCGAGGAATCCAAGCGGACAGGAGATGAACGAGGCGGTCACGTGCCTTACAAATATAATCCATAACGATAAAGATTTTTCCTGGACTATCGTGTCTGCCAACGACGAGCTCCGTATGGGCTGGGATCATGGTTATCACTATGAAACGATTACATTTCTTGAGGATATGGAAAACTATAACCAGTATGCGTTTATACGTATTCCTACAAAAGTAGTCTATTTCTTCATAGAGAAAATACCTATTGATTACAATGTGTCTTATGAAAACAGCGGACAGTCCATATCGGAAGAAGGAGCCAAAAGACCGCTCCCTGCCAATTCGGGAATACATATGTACCAGGGTGAGGGAAGGTGGATCCTCATGTCGCGTATGTATTACTGGGCACAGAAGTTTGGCGAACTTTATCCGAATGAATGGGACGTATATATGGAAACGGACAATTTTGTATGCTACAGGATGGAACAGAACCCATACCGTTTGTATAACTTTGCTATTGACTATGGTTATAACTAAAGAGTTTCTTGTTGAGAAGAGGAGAATGGTAATATGGTATCCCGAAGAAATTTTTTCAGCATAATACTTATGATGGCTGTGATCTTATTTATGTGCCAGTTCTCGCAGGTTATTAAGGAGAGCGGGAGCAATTATGACGTCAATCCATATATAAATGCGGGAAAGTTTGACGGCGAGGACAGATGGGAACCAAAAAAGCAGACGGCTTCACGCTATGTAAATTATGCTCCGGGAACTTTTATGGTATATTTTGGAGACGAAGAAACGGATGTATATAATACGGTAAGCCAGTGGTGTGATTATACGAAATATGAGCTGGTAGTACGCGACGATACCGAGGGATACATAATAAATGAGCAGCATCTCCCTCGCGCGGTATTAGTAGATTCTACTACTGTAGATATAGTGGAAGGGCTGTGGCTTTTTAAGAAACTTGCCGAGTATGACATAACTATTATATTCTTAAACCTTCCCGAACCGTCTGTCATAAGCGGAAGCGAGGAACTTATGGAGCTTCTCGGCATACGCGAGGTGTGGCAGGAAGAAGTGGAGACGGAAGGGATATATCTGTTTTCCGGGCTTATGCTCGGCGGGGACAGCTTTTACAAACTGTCTCCCGATGAACTTGAAAGAGAACAGACGTCAGAGAGAAAAAAGCAGGACCTTAAGCTTAATATGCCATGGTACCTTACCGCAGGCGGCACCAAAACTTATATGGTAGGGATAACAGACGAAATATTAAAAGGAAGAGAAGATAAAAATGAATATTTCCCCGCTGTCATATGGAGACGCGATGCGGGAGAGTGCGAGATCTTTTCAGTCAACGGGGATTATATGAACGATATGACGGGACTTGGGATACTTAGCGGAATGATGTACGAGTCCGATTCATATGCGCTTTATCCTGTGATCAACGCACAGAATGTATCATTTGTAAACTTCCCGGGATTCGCAGGGGAAAATGATGCAAAGATAGAGGAATTATACAGCCGCGACACAAAAAGCGTCCTGCGCGATATATGCTGGCCCGCGCTTGTGGCGGTAAGCAATTCCAATGAATACAGGCCTACGTGCCTTATGGCGGCGCAGTATGATTATTCTGACGATATAGGCCCGTCGTCCGATGAAGTAAAATTTTATCTCCAGCAGTTTAAGGAATTTAATGCGGAGGCAGGATTGTCGCTTAAATGTTTAAAGGGCGATGATTTTGATAAAAAACTTGGGGCGGACGAAGAGTTTTATGAGAATTTGGGACTGCGTTATGTATATACTTCCGCATATATGGGCGAGGATGAGCTTGCAAAGCTTGCTTTTGAAACAAAGAAACATAAGTTTTTGGGAACGTTAAGGACCGTTACAGGAAATTACGGCAGGAAAGAGCCTGTAGTGTCTTATTATAATGATGATGTGACGCTTCAGAACTGCGTTATAGAGTCGGATTTCCACAGTTATTCGGATAATATGTACCTTAAGTCCATAGAGACGGCGCTTGGGTATGCCAATGTCTTTTTGGATATGTATAAAGTTGTATGGCCGGAGTCGGCAGAAGACCAGTGGGAAAATGTGTCCGATGAAGTTACAAGCAACCTTAACACGTATCTTAGAACATATAATAAATTCGATAAGACCACGCTTACGGAAAGCGATACAAGGGTAAGGAATTTCCTTAATCTGGATTATAATACATGGCGCAGCGATGAAGTTATAAGGCTGGATGTGAAAAACGGAACGGACAGCTGCTTTATATTCCGCACGCACGGTGAAAAAATAAGCCAAATAGACGGGGCAAGATATACGGAGCTTGAAGAAGATTCCTATCTGATATATACCGAGAGCAGGCATGTAAAGATCACTCTTGAAAGATACAGAGGAATCCCTGAATATTATGTCGGAAATGAGGACTGATATATGAAGATATGCGTAGTTGCCGAAGGATGCTATCCTTATGTTATAGGCGGAGTATCAAGCTGGATACACAGTATGATACGGTCATTTCCAAATATAGAATTTATTGTGCTTGCCATTATCTCCAACAGGGACGGAAGCGGGAAGTTCGTATATGATATACCGAAAAATGTGTCGGGAATCTATGAAGTGTACCTGGATGATTACGACTGGGGAAAGACAAAGAAAAGCGGCAAGAGAACGAGACTGGGAGATAAGGAATACAGGGCGCTCAGAAGCATAATACTCGATCAGGATGTGGATTGGAATACTATATTCGAGATGTTCCAGGCCGGTAAATTTTCAATCGACGACCTGCTTATGGGAGCAGATTTCCTTAATATAGTAAAGGAAGTATACAATTACAGGTATCCGCAGATCGTATTTTCGGATTTCTTATGGACTATGAGATCAATATACCTTCCGTTGTTTCTTATACTTCAGACGCCGCTTCCAAAGGCGGATCTGTACCACTGCGTGGCTACGGGATACGCGGGGCTGATAGGATGTATAGCTAAGTATTTCCACAATTGCGCGCTCCTTATATCGGAGCACGGAATATATACGAGGGAACGTGAGGAAGAGATATTAAAAGCAGGCTGGGTAATGGGAATATATAAGAATATATGGATCGACCAGTTCCGTAAGATGTCGCTTTTGGCTTATACGAAAGCGGATAAGGTGACAAGCCTCTACGCGCATGCAAAGGATCTGCAGATCGGTCTGGGATGCCCGGAAGAAAAGATACAGATAACGCCTAACGGGATTGATGTAAAGAGGTTTGAGCATCTTCCGGGAAAGACTAAGGAAGATGAGAGTTATATTAATATAGGGGCGGTTTTGAGGGTTGCCCCGATAAAAGACGTTAAGACAATGATCCGCGCGTTTGCATTTGCAAAAGAAGAGCTTTCGGCGCTTAAATTGTGGATCATGGGACCGGTGGACGAAGATGAAGAATATGCGGAAGAATGTTTTGAGCTTGTGGAAGCGCTGGGTGTTAAGGACGTAGTATTTACCGGCAGGATCAATGTAACAGAGTATCTGGGACGCATGGATTTTACGCTGCTTACAAGTATAAGCGAAGGACAGCCGCTTACGATACTTGAAGGATACGCCGCCCATAAGCCGGTGGTTGCTACAGATGTAGGATGCTGCCGTGAGCTTATATACGGAAACGACGGCATAGGTACTGCGGGAATACTGACGCATGTTATGAATGTTGCCGAACTTTCCACGGCAATGGTGGAACTCGGACGCTCCAAAAGAAAGCGTGAAGAGATGGGAGAAAACGGTTATAAGAGAGTGCAGAAGAGCTACCGCATAGAGCAGATGAAGGAAACTTATGAACAGATATACAAAAAACTCGGAAGCGATTATAACGCTTCATGGCCGCAGGGCGTACTTGAGGCAGAGGACTAATAAAGACAGGAGGTTTGTTATATGGCAGGAATAGGCATAAGGCTTAATAAGATATTCGGCAAAAATACTATTACGACAAGCATGTTTGGATTCGGTTACAGTATGGTTATCACAGTAGCCCCGATGTTCCTTGTTATAATGGCTATTATGGTAATGCAGTATTTCCTTGGCTTTTCAAAACTTGGATATTCCGAGAGGGAACTGTATGCATGTACCGTATTGTATATATTTATATTTTCGCTCCTTACGGCATCGCCGTTTAACGCTGTGCTGTCAAAGTATATGTCGGATGTTATTTACAGGGAAGAATATGAAAACATCCTGCCGTGTTATTATATAGGGCTTATAATGAATATAACGTTAAGCTGCCTTGTCGGGATACCGTTCTGCATATGGGAATACGTGGTAGGGCATGTGTGGATATTCTATGTATTTATGGGATTCTGCGGATATATAGCGCTTGTGCTTGTATTTTATTCAATGCTTTATCTTTCGATATGCAAGGACTATAAAAAGATATCCCTGTTTTTTTTCATAGGTATGCTTGCGGCAGTATTTTTATCGTTCGTATTTGTAGAAATATTCCATCTCAGTGTGATCGTTTCAATGCTTATGGCGCTTGATATCGGTTTTGTCATAATAGCATGTCTGGAAAATTCCCTTATAAGGAGTTATTTCAGAAAGAACAGCGGAAAATACAGGGAAGTGTTAAGGTACTTTAAAAAATACTGGCAGCTTGTAGCGACCAATTTCCTTTATATACTCGGCCTGTATGTACATAATTTTGTGTTCTGGAATACGGATATGCGCCTGGTCGTGGTAAAGAGCTTTGTATGCAACCAGCCGTATGATATGGCCACGTGCCTTGCGATGTTTACGAATATCTCGGCGAGCGTTATTTTTATAGCGCGCGTGGAGATGCATTTCCATGAAAGATATAAATATTATTCGGAGGCGGTAATAGGCGGCAGGGGAATGGATATTGAGAATACAAAGAGCAGGATGTTTTCGCAGCTTTCGGACGAGCTTATGAACCTTGTGAGGATACAGTTTATCGTAACGGTCGTTGTATTCTTCCTCTGTATAATACTTCTTCCGAAATTTGGCTTTGGAGGCATGGTCATGAAGATATATCCGTGTCTTACGGCAGGATACTTTATAATGTTCATAATGTATTCGGCAATCATATTCCTGTATTATTTTAACGACCTTACCGGGGCGCTTGTTACCGCGCTGTCATTTTGCATGGCAACTATGATAGGAAGCATAATCGCGACATTTTTACCGGTTATATGGTATGGGCTTGGTCTTGTGATCGGCGCTTCGGTAGGCTGGAGCATGGCGTATCACAGGCTTAGGGTCATGGAAAAAACGCTTGATGTGCATATATTCTGTAACGGAAGCATAATGGACAGGGGAGTAGGAAAGAAACCTTCCAGCAAAGTATACAGCAAAGTTTTGAAGCGGGTTTAAGTACCGGCGGGCGCAGACGCCCGTATGGTATGCGGAATAATAAATTCAGTAAAAGGAGGATAACATTAATGTCTCAGGGTAATATTTTGCAGATCATAATTATAGCGACGGGAGTATTTCTTTTGTGTGTGACTACGACGTCTCTTGCCAGAAGGAAGATGACGGAATCGTTTTGTATAACCTGGGGGTTGATCTCGCTCATGATAATACTTGCAGGGATCCTTTTAAGGCCTGTAGGCTGGAGCAAATATGTCAGCACTTTGGGAATGTTACTTGTACTTATCGTTATATTCTGCGTTATTTACGTGGCTTATTTCCTTAGCGCAAAGGTATCGGAGCTTTCGAGGAAAAATCAGGAGCTCGCCATACAAGTATCTTTGCTCAACCAGGAAAACGAGAGGATACTTGCAAGGCTTGAAGAGATCGTAGGCGTGGAAAAAAGAGATATATAGGAGAAAAAGATATATGAAAAAAATACTTATAGTGATCAATACTCTTGGCCATGCCGGAGCCGAAACGGCTCTTTTGGAGCTTCTTAGGAATCTTGACAAAGATAAATATGAGGTAAGCCTGTATGTACTTATGGGGCAGGGAGAGATGATAAAATATGTCCCGGAACATGTAAAGATACTGAATAAGGAATATGACGACTGTTCGGTCCTAAGCAGCGAAGGGAAAAAGCATCTGAAAAAGCACGTCCTTAAGGCGCTTGTAAAGCGCGGTACCGTATTTAAGTTTGCGCCTTATATGATAAGCAATCTGTGTACGATGATAAAAAAGAAGGATATAAGGAGCGATAAGCTTTTGTGGCAGGCGATGGCGTGCGGCGCGGACAGGTTTGACAAACATTATGATCTTGCCGTCGGATATCTTGAAGGCGGAGCTACATATTATACAGCAAACTACGTAAACGCCGATAAGAAGGCTGCGTTTGTACATGTGGATTATGTAAGGGCAGGTTACGGCAGGAAGCTTGACAGGGACTGCTATCTTGGAATAGACAGGATATTTGCGGTATCTGATGAGGTAAGGGAAAGCTTTATCAATGTATATCCCGAATGCAGCGGGCGTACGGAAGTATTCCATAATCTCCTTAATCAGGAGATGATACGCACGCGCGCAAAGCTTCCGGGAGGATTTGCCGATTCATTTGACGGATACCGTATACTGACTGTCGGAAGGCTTACGAGCCAGAAATCATTTGAAGTGTCGATAGAAGCGATGAAGATCCTTAAAGACAGCGGGGAAAATGTAAGGTGGTATATTCTCGGAGAAGGGGAAAAGCGGGCGGAGCTTGAGGCAAAGATAAAAGAACTGGGACTTTCGGAAGATTTTTTGCTGCCCGGAGCCGTAGAGAACCCTTATCCTTATATGGCGCAGGCGGATCTGTATGTGCACGCCACACGCTTTGAAGGAAAAAGTATCGCAATACAGGAGGCGCAGACGCTCGGATGCGCGATCGTGGTATCTGACTGCAGCGGAAACAGGGAGCAGGTCATTAATGAGGAGGACGGGCTTTTATGCGATTTTACGCCCGAAAAGATCGCAGAGGGTATAAAGAGCCTCCTTTGCGATGAGGAGAAAAGAAAACGTTTTGGAGCTGCGGCAGCGAAAAAGCAGATTTCAGACGTAAAAGAAATAGATAAATTATTAAATCTGATGGAGCAGAGAGGTGAGTGAAAGTGAGGGAAAAAAAGGAACTGCTTATTATCATTCCTGCCTATAATGAGGCTAAAAATATGGAAAGGGTGCTTACAGACCTTGAAAAACCGGAGATAGCAGAGATAGCGGATGTGTTATTTATGAACGACGCATCGTCTGACGACACTAACTGGATTGCAAAGAGGCATCATCATGCGGTAGTTACGCATGTATATAATCTGGGATACGGGAGCGGACTGCAGCTTGGCTATAAATATGCGGTCAGGAATGATTACAAATATGTGATACAAATGGATGCGGACGGACAACACGACGTATGCAATGTCCTGAAATTGTATGAAGCGCTTAAGACACCGGACGAAAACGGCAGGTATCCGGATATTGTGCTTGGCGCAAGGTTTTTAAAGGAAAGTTCGTTTTTTAAAGTCGGCATAGTAAAGAAATTTGCCCTGGCTTTATTTAAGGCACTTATAAAATTGGGAACCGGAAAGAAAATGGCAGATCCTACCACGGGCCTTCAGGGACTGAGCTACAGGGCGTTTTTATTCTATTCCCAGTACAATCATTTTGACGATAAGTATCCGGACGCCAATATGATAATGCAGATGCTTTTGTTAGGCTTTAACGTTACCGAGATACCTGCGGTCATGCATGCGCGTACCGAGGGAGTAAGCATGCATTCGGGATTAAAGCCTGTGATATATATGTTCAGGATGGGATTCTCAATAATAGCGGTCTGGGTAAGGATCCGCGTATACAAAGTAGATGTGGGGGTTGCTGATGAAGATAGTGCCTCATAGTTTTATGAAAAAAAAGTGTAAATTTCATAATGAGACACTTGTAGAAAGTGTTGAGGAACTGCCTAATCCTGCGCGCGGCTGGTATAGGATATATACCTTTTGCGCCGAAGAGCAGTTTAACTGTGAGGAATATATTGATTGTAAATATAACGGGGATATGCTTGTATTGGTATTTATCGATATCGGGGCTTACAGAGACGGAAAGATTACCGAGCAGGCTCTTTGCAATATTGATGCGATACTGAAATTTTTTACTGGAATAAAGAAGGATATAATTCTGCGTATTGCTTATGACCATAAAGGAG
Organism: uncultured Lachnospiraceae bacterium; assembly: GCA_947593975.1. GTDB lineage: Bacteria > Bacillota > Clostridia > Lachnospirales > Lachnospiraceae > V9D3004. Next base: position 7,130 of record CANQDW010000019.1, on the reverse strand, counting down.
TCGCACAAGAACGGGAACCCTTCTTTTTTTCGTATGTAACGGACCATATCATGCAGCTTTCGGGACTGATCATTAAATATGCGCCGCATATATACGTTTACCAGGGGATACTTGTGGGAAACTGGGGCGAGATGCATACGTCCAAGTTTCTCTCAAATCTGAAGATCCGCAGATTGTCTTCACTGCTGTGCAGATGTATAGGAATGGATTCTTTTTTGGCTGTGCGCAAACCGGTACACTGGCGCATTATCAATTTTGACGAAGAAAAGCGCGAGGACTTTGAACGGACGCGCATAGGACTTTTTGATGATGCGATATTTGGGTCAAATACGCATCTCGGAACTTTTGCCGAATCGGATAAGAAAGGCAGCTGGGCAGAATCTTGGCCGATAGAAAGCGAGCTTGAATTTGAAAAGAAACTGTGCAGCTATGCGCCAAACGGCGGCGAGGCAATATATGATGAGAAGCAGGTACAAAAAATGAGCCTTAATGATATGGTAGACAGGCTTAAGATAATGAATATAAGTTATTTAAACAGAGCCTATGACGAAAGGCTTATTAATATATGGAAAGATATGGTTTGGGAAGGCGCGGGCGTTTGGTCCGGCGTGACCGGCTATGATTATATAGGAAGGCATATTGGATATCGGTTCTGCATACGGAGCGCGGTAATGAAATATGTAAAAGGCAAAAGTCCGGTATGCACTTGGAAGATAGCCATAGAAAACACTGGTTTTGCAAAGTGCTACCATAAAGCATACATATGGATCGAATGTATAGGCGAAGATAAAAAAATATACAGAAACAGGCTTAATATTACGCTTGACGCTATACTGCCGGGCGAAACGGTAACGGGAAGCTGCAGTATGACGCCGGTTTCGGGCGATGTATATATCCGCGCCGAAAGGCAAAAAGATAAAGCGGCTATCTGTTTTGCAAATGTGACAAAACAGAAGCAAAGAATTTTTTTAGGGAAGCTTTCCCTACAGTAATATCACCAAGGTATACACCGGCGCTGCCGTCGGTACCTTTATTTGCAAATTGTATGGTCCGGGCCGTATAAGGGTCGGTCATTTTATAATATATCTTGAAACTTCCTGCGGGAAGAGCGCTTACCGGGATATCCGCGGAAACAGTCTGCGGGGAGTTTGGATTTATTGCGCGGTTGTCCAAATCGACAGGCAGCGTAAGAACTGCATGGCCGGTTTTATCAAGTACCGAGATAAGACTGTCAAACTTGCGGTAGGCGGGGGCGAATCCCGAATTTTTTATGCCAAATGACAATGTGACGTATCTGTTTAAAAGAGAACTGTATGAAACAGAGGAGCTGTCAATAAAGTAACGGTAGCCGAGATGGGCGCTTATATAATCATAGCCGTTTGCGCCGCCGTATGAGGACGCTTTCCACTTATCCATGACAGAGACATCATGGTCGCAGTTAAGGTAAGATATGTGCATCTTAGCCATATCTGAAACGGCATTTTGGATATCGTTATAAGGGTTATCGATAACGGCTTCCCCGCCATTTGGCACATAGCGGCATATATCATTCTGGAATCTTATTTCTTCTTCTCTTGTGCCTTTGTCCTCAGGGGCAGCAGTATCTGCATTCGGCGTGTCGTCATATGTCCCAAGGTCATATACGGAACCGAGCATGCCGTCGTTAAAGAGTCCGAGCCGCGAGCCAAGAGATCCGTTATAGGCTGTGTCTTCGGATACCGGGGAGCGGCTTTTGGTGACGCCGCGCAGATGTGAAGGAGTTCTCACCGAAAGATATATATATGGCGATATGACTTCGGCAAGATGCGTTATAAGAGCGCGGTTATCTTCATGGGAACCGTAATGCGTGCCGTTCATTTCGCCGCAGTTTCCGGCAAATGTGCCCTGTATAAGGAATATGGATCCCGCATGGCGGTTTACCGCATCTGATATCTGGTCCATATGCCCGGTTATAATCGTGATGTCATCCGGCTCAGTCTCAAGGGCTTTTCCGTCCCAGTCGTAAAGGAAACGGAGTATTGCCTGCCGTTTTGCATTGTCGGTTTCGGAGAGTATGTTATCAAGCTGCTTTAAAGCATTGGCGCTTAAAGGCGAGTTTTTATAATTTTTCAGGTTGATCTGTATGAGCATTAATGGGAGATTGCCTGAACTTATATATTGTTTTATGCGCTTTTTTGTGTCGCCGGGATTATCCTCAGAAAGGGTAAATCCGTACATATGATAAAAACCGCGGAACGGATTGTCATATATATCGGAAGTTTCGCTAAAAGAAGCCGTTTCGTAAGAAACGGGACAAAAGGTTTTATATATTGTAAATACTGCGGCGGCTGATAATAAGATAACGGCTGCAAAAACAATAAATACTTTTTTCACGTGAATTCCTCTTATAATAATATATTAAATGAAGTATATCATTATATCCGGAAAAATGCTATAATAAAAAAGATAAAGAGGAGGATACTTATGGAAAAGGATATTGATTTTATAGTAACATGGGTAGACGGTTCGGACAGGGCATGGAGAGAAGATAAAGCAAAATATGATAATACGGGAACGGTAGACGACGGCGAAGAACGCTACAGGGACTGGGGGCTTTTTAAATATTGGTTCAGGGGCGTTGAAAAAAATGCACCGTGGGTAAGAAAAGTACATCTTATAACATGGGGACACCTTCCAAAATGGCTTGATACGTCAAATCCCAAATTGAATATCGTAAAGCATGAGGATTATATCCCGAAAGAATATCTGCCTACTTTTAACTGCAATGTAATTGAACTGTATTTTCATAAAATAAAAGGGCTTTCGGAACAGTTCGTTAATTTTAATGATGATATATGCATAATAAGGCCTATGAAACCGGAGGATTTCTTTAAGGACGGAAAGCCGTGCGATATGCTTGCATTTCAGCCTGTGGTGGCCAATCCTAAAAATCCCGTCATGTCGCATCTGCTTTTAAACAACAGTCTGGTTTTGTGCAAATATTTTAATAAAAGAGAGAATGTAAAAAGCCAGCCGGGCAAATATTTTAAGATCGGATATCCGCCCCTGTATTTTTTCTACAATATACTTGAGATGGCATTTCCGCTTTATACCGGACTTTATACCGTCCATGGCCCGTCTCCTTTCTTAAAGAGCACTTATGAGGAATTATGGGAGAAGGAGAGCGAGCTTTTTTACGGGATGTCAAATAACCGCTTCAGAAGCGCGGACGACATAACGCAGTATCTGTTCAGGGAATGGCAGAAACTTACAGGCAATTTTATTCCGCGCAATATCCAGAAGTATTTTGCGTATTATGACGTGTCGGAGGATAACAGCGCCCTAAGGCGTGAAATGCAGAAGGGTAAAAAGAAGGTGATATGCTTAAATGACGCGCATATTACCGGGGATGCGGATAAGATAAGGGCGGAGCTTTTAGATATATTTGATCGGTGCCTGCCTGAAAAATCATCTTTTGAAAAGTAACATCCTTATAGACCGGGAGGAAGAAGAAGTGGCGGAAAAGAGCAGGACGGAGTATTCGGCAAGAAATACTACCGTTGCGATGATTTCTAGGATAGTTGCAATACTTATAGGATATGTGTCAAGGATAGTATTTACGCATACGCTTGCGGAAGACTATGTAGGTATAAACGGATTGTTTACCGATATACTTAATGTGCTTGCGCTGTCAGAGCTTGGCGTCGGTACTGCCATTACATATGCTTTGTATAAGCCGATATCGGAAAAAGATATAGAAAAGCAGAAGTCTTTAATGAAACTGTACAGGAGCTTTTACAGGATCGTTGCGGCTATAGTGCTTGTATGCGGACTTATGGTAGTGCCGTTTATGGATATACTTATAAAGGACCAGCCGCAGGTTCCCCACCTGATACTTATATATCTTATGTATCTTTTCAGTTCGGTTTTGTCATATCTTATGATATATAAGAGGACGCTTATTGACGCGCACCAGTTAAGCTATATAGGGGTGTTTTATCAGACTGTGTTCCTCATAATCCAGAATGTGGCGCAGATACTCATACTTTATTTTACGCGCAACTTCATATTGTATCTGGCAATGCTGATATTATGCACGATAGGCGGCAATCTCGCAATATCGAAAAAAGCCGATAAGATGTATCCGTATCTTAAAGATAAAAACGTAAAAAAACTTGATGCAGGCGAAAGAAAGGATATATTTCAGAATATACGCGCAATGCTTATGCACAAAATAGGCAATGTCCTTGTAAACAATACGGATAACCTGCTTCTTTCGTCGCTTGTGGGTACGCTTAGCGTGGGGCGTTATTCAAATTATTATCTCATTATCGGGTCGATAAGACAGGTCCTAAACCAGATGTTCCAGGGAATCACCGCAAGCGTCGGCAATCTCGGCGTGGAAGAAAGCAGGGAGCGCATAAAGAAGATATTTGAGGCGTCCTTTTTTATGGGACAGTGGTTTTTCGGACTTGCAACGATATGCATGTATGAGATAATAGATGCTTTTGTTGGGATCAGTTTTGGAAACAGGTTTGTATTTTCAAAGGAGATAACGCTTATCCTCTGCCTTAATTTTTATCTTACGGGAATGAGGCAGGCAACTCTTGTGTTCAGGGATTCAATGGGAGTGTTCAAATACGACCGCTATAAGGCGATACCCGAGGCTGTGATCAATCTCGTGGTATCGATTATACTCGGAAGGAGATTTGGAACTGCCGGAATATTTATAGGAACTATGGTAAGTACGATCACAACGTCTTTGTGGGTGGAACCGTATATGTTATACAAGCATAACCTTAAGGTATCGTCGGTTTCATATTTTCTGCGTTACTTTGTGTATGCGTCTGTGACGTTCGCGCTGTGGTGGGGAGAAGATATGTTATGCAGGCGTATTACAGGAGGGCTTAATCCCTGGGGAGTATGCATACTAAACCTTATAATATGTTTTGCTGTGACCAATCTGGTATATCTGCTGGTCTACCATAGGACGAAGGAGTTCGCATTATTAAAAGATAAAGCGGTTTATATGCTTAAAAGGCGAGTCCCTTCTTATAATAAAGAAAAAGAAAAGAAAGTACAGGCGGATAAGGAAGACGTTTTGTCCGACGAGGAAAGATGTCTGCTCGATCTGTTAAAGAAAGGGATAGTTTCAGATAAAAATGATATTTGCGATATAAAGGCATGCGACTGGGGACGCTTATGCCTTATTGCGGAAAACCACGGGGTAATGCCGCTGCTATATGATGCGCTTGCGGAAAATGAGTCTGTTCCGGAATATGTAAGGAATGATGTGACGGATGCGGCGCGCAGGGCGGTAAGGCAAAGTTACCGTATATTGTTCTTAAGCAAATATCTTATGGATAGATTTAATAAAGCGGGTATAAGCGTAGTGCTGTTAAAAGGCGTGGGTACGGCTTCGTTTTATCCCGTGCCGGAACTTAGGAAGACGGGAGATGTGGATATACTGCTCCTTGAACCGGATAAGCTTTCTTATGCCGAAAAGATACTTGAGGATAACGGTTTTCGTAAGGCGGCTGTACAGAGTTCGCCAAACCATGTCGTATTCGATGCCGAAAGGGGAATTGAGATAGAACTGCATATTATGCTTGCCGGGCATTATGATAACATAAAGGTTAACCGCTATCTGTCGGACATCCTTTCAGACTGCGCTGATAATGTTGTTTGCGCCGACTGTATGGGCGTTCCCATTAGGATACTTGATTACGGATACCACGCGCTTGAACTTCTGCTCCATATGCTGCAGCATTTTTTGAGGTCGGGTTTCGGACTTAAGCTGCTGTGCGACTGGACGGTGTTCTGGAATCAATCCATACCCGACAGCGAGACCGCAAAATACAAAAAACTTATAAATGATATGGGACTTAAGGGATTTTCGGATATAATAACGATAACGTGTATTACATATCTCGGACTTAGTAAGGATATAGCCTCCGCGCTTGATGTAGAAGGCGTATACGATGCGGATGAATTTTTAAGGGAGATAATTGATGCGGAAGAGTTCGGAAAATCGGCTTCGGATCGTATGGTAATAATGCGCGGGAACAGGATATTAGACTATATGAGGGAATTTCATCATCAGATGCGCATAAGTTTTCCGAAAGCGGGAGGCGTATTCATTATATGGCCGGGATTGTGGGCCGTGACTTTTGTGAGGTTTATACGAAATAACCATAAGATAAGGGGAGTATCTACCGGTTCCATACTTAAAAAAGCAGGACAAAGGAGCAGGGTGATGAAACAGATAAGGTTGTGGAAATGATTTCCACAACCTTTAATGATATCAATCCAAAAGCTTCTCAAGCCTCTTTACGGCTTCAACTGTATTTTCTCTGTTTCCGAAAGCGGTAAGCCTGAAGAAGTTCGTTCCATTCTTTCCGAAGCCCGCGCCCGGAGTACCGATCACCTGTATCTCATTTAACATATAATCAAAGAACTCCCAGGACTCCATTTGGTTCGGACACTCAAACCATATGTAAGGTGAGTTTTTGCCGCCAAAGTAAGTGATGTTCTTGCGGTCGAGGCACGAAGCGATAAGCTTTGCATTTTCCTTGTAATAAGCTATATTTTCAAGACATTCTTTGATGCCCTGTTCGCTTAATACCGCGGCAGCGGCGTATTGTACGATATAAGGAACGCCGTTGAATTTGGTCGTCTGTCTTCTTGTCCACATTGAATTTACTGACATTTTAGTACCGTTTGAAGCTGTATATTCAAGTTCAAGAGGCACTATCGTATATCCGCACCTTGTACCTGTAAAGCCTGCTGTTTTGGATAATGAGCAGAACTCAACGGCGCATGATTTGGCGCCTTCTATCTGATATATGCTGTGAGGATATATGTCGTCGTCTTCGATGAAGCACTCATAAGCCGCGTCAAAGAGTATTAATGAACCGTGCGCAAGCGCATAGTCAACCCATACCTTTAACTGGTCTTTTGTATATGCCGCTCCGGTCGGATTGTTAGGGGAACAGATGTATATGATGTCTGCTTCAAGTCCGTCATACGGCATCGGGGAAAATCCGTTTTCTTTTGTGGCATCCATGAATTTTATGTTGCGTCCGTTCATTGTATTGGTGTCCATGTATACCGGATATACGGGATCGGGGATAAGTACGATATTATCGGGG
>CANQDW010000018.1 GCA_947593975.1 uncultured Lachnospiraceae bacterium | reverse complement strand
TCCATTTTGTTTTGCCAAATTTTCTATAAATTTTAATATTTTTTCTCCTATTCCGTGGATAACCAAGTTTTGTTGCAAAATGATGTATATAATATGCTTTTTCTTTGTCTTTCCAAGCTTATATACAGCGGTAACCTTTGCCTTACCTTCTTTTACACCTTCAATAACAGCAGATGCCTTTTTGCCTTTTGATACCTTTTTGGTGATCCTTGCTATTGATTTCTTGCTTATCTTCCATGTGACCTTTGCTTTTTTCTTAGCATTCTTCACCTTAACGGTAACTGTTTTGCCAACTTCAACCGAAGCTTTTTTCTTAAGTTTCGGTTTCTTTGCGGCGTCAGCCGAACCATAAGGCGCAAGAGTCACGACCATTGCAGCGCAAAGTATGGCTGCTATACTCTTTTTAATAACACGCATATTTTTCCCTCCTAAAAATATAATTAAGTAAATATTATTATTTCATATTTTTATACATAATTCAACCTATTTTTAACTTTTTACATATTTTGCATATTTTTTAACACTAATTACAAACAAACGCTCCATTTCATCATGTTGTCTTCAAAACTAACGGTAAGTTTACCCATATCTTTAAGCCATGCAAGGTATGAACGAACGGTGCTCCCTACCAGTACGTTCTGCTCAAAATTCATAACGAGACCATACTCGTCAAACAATTTTTTTAAGAGTTCTTCAAAACATACCGGACTGCTTAAGATATCCATGATCTTATCCGCCGTTTCAAGCACCTTGTCTATATTGTACTGGGCAAGCTTTGCAATATCCTCACAGGCTTCTGCATGTGAAGGTATAAAGATCTTTGCCTTCATCGTTTTTACCTTTTCTAACGTATCAAGATAAGCCTGTACGTCGTAAAGAAAGCCTATCTGGTATTTTTCCAGGGTATTGCGGCTGAGCAGGCAGTCTGCAAGATATACCACGTCATCGGGCGTCCTGTATCCCGCCATATCGAAAAAATGACCGGAAAGCCCGATGATCTCAAAACCTTCGGGCAATACGTCCGTACTAAGGCGTCCCGAACGGCTTTCCTGCGCCAAAAGGAATTTGTGCCTCAGATCCTTACACGGATATCCGCCATACAAAAACGCCGGCGACAGTATAGTATGGTTTGTAAAACAGCAGTTGATGTCGGGAGCATATATGCTGCACCCGGTCTGTTCCTGGAGGTATTTGTTACCTCCGATATGATCCGCATTGGAATGCGTATTATATATCGTTTTCAGATTCCAGCCGTTTTGGTCAAGGATGCGCTTTATCTTCTTTCCGGCATCCCTGTTATTGCCGCTGTCTATAAGGCACACGTCCGTATCGTTTAATCTTACAAGCCCTATTTTTGTAGGGCTTTCAATATAATAGCTCTTATCAGATACCTGTATAAGTTCGTACATAATTTGAGTTCTCCCATTTTTGTTATTTGGAACGATTATAACATATAAACCTCTTTATGTCACTTACGCAAAAAACCCGCCGTAAACAACTTAAAGTCCCTATACACACTAATTTTTTGATGTGGCATAATAGTATTATATTGGAAATTTATTATTTTTTATTTATGGAGGCTGCTATGAAAAACCGTTCAAAGCCAAGCTATATTGCAGTAACCGTATTATCCCTGATAATACTTTTAGTGCTTTCATTAAATATATATCTTATGTACAGACTGACGTCAAAACAGACTGACGAGATGGGTCAGATGAAGATCGACCTTATCGCGTCAGAACTGCAGCAGCGCCTTACCGACAGCTCCCATTCGCTTGATACAATAGGTACAGAACTCGAAGAACTTTTTGCCAAAACAGGGTCCGCGGACTACAGCGGCGACCGCACTCAGGAAATATACGATTTCCTTTCATCCGCAAAGAAAAGCACTATAGCATCCTCAGGAAAAACCTGCCTTAATATATTCTGCATAACCCGTCTTGGCGAAGTGCTTATCTCAGATATGCCGACACCCGAAGACTATGTAGTCCAGGACAGGATATGGTACAAGGGACTGATGTCGGTCCCGAAGGGAAACACATACATAAGCTCAATATATAAAGACGCCTTTACCGACGACATGTGCTTTACCGTTTCCAAAGTTTTGGGAGACGGCAGGTCAATAGTCGGCATGGATTACTCCATGTCGGAAATACAGGCGTATATCGAAAAAATGAACGCTTCGGATTACGGTGAAGCAATGATCATCAATCAGGACGGCGTTATCGTCGGCTTTTCAGATACAGGCATGATCGGGCAGAGGCTTTCAACGGATTTTGGGAATTACTACTCGGCGTTTATGAAAGCAGACTCACAGGATCTTAACAGCGTTTCCATAAAAACTTCAGACAGCGGAACCGTATTCTGCTCTAAAACGGAAAACAACTGGTATCTTATGCTTTCGATAGAAAACCGAAAATTGTATAAGGACAGCTATATGCAGCTTATAATCAGTTCTTTCGCGCTTATACTTATGATCCTTGTAATAACATTGTTTCTCATAATAGTAATGCGTGAAAGATACCGCGCGGAAAACGCCCTGCACGATAAGGAGGAATTTCTGTCCGGACTCTCCGACAAATTCCGCGCGCCGCTGAACAATATATCGGAACTTACATCTTCCGAAGATATGAATAACGGGAACCTGAAAAATATATCCGATAATATAAAAACTTATGTGTCGCAGCTTTCAGACATGATGGATAACCTTTTCAGCTACTCCCGCATCGTTTCAACCGACCGCGCAAAAAAACTGAGAAACAAGACCCGGCACATATCTGTTAAAATGCAGTATAGGTTCAGGTTATGGATAGTCCTTGCGTTTATCGTAACAATGGTATTTACGATATTTATTTCTTCGTCCCTTCATTTAAAATGGTCAAAAACAAAAATGACGGAAGAAGCCAACGCTTACAGATACCAGATCTCAAGCTGGGTGCTTGAACAGAAAAATATATTGGAAATGTTTACAAATACGATTTCTGCCGAACCCGAAAAATTAGACGATTATAACGGCATGGTATCATGGCTTGACAATATAACAAAGCACTATTCCGGCATATCTGCAACCTATATAGCAAACCCTGCGTTTGACAAAACGCACGGACATCCAATGATAATGAATAACGGATGGGTACCCGCTGAAGATTATGTCGAAGAAGAACGCCAGTGGTATATCGATGCTCTTGCCACCAATGACTACAGTATTTCAGAACCTTATTATGACGCAAGGGCGGGACAGTACTGCATAACTTTTTCCAAAGCGGTATATACGGATTCAGGCAGCTTTTTAGGCGTATTTGCAATTGATTTTTATCTTAACGTGCTCACCGATATAATCAATTCCAATTATACAGAGGACGGCTATGCCTTTTTGGCAGATAAGGACGGTCAGATAATAAACCATCCAAACACCGCTTATCAGCCGTGGAACGGCAAATTTGTAAACCTTGCCACGCTTTCCTATAAAAGTTTATACGGAAATACCGATAAAAACATGGGCGCCATACACGATTATGACGGAAAGCTCCGCGAATGTCTTATCATAAAGGATACCGTCTCAAACTTTAATATAATAGTAATGAAAGATATCTGGAGCATGTATGGCGACGTTCTGCGATATGTGATCATTTACGCGGGACTTTTCAGCGTATGTATTATAGGAGTGATAACTCTTATAAATAAAATGATACTCTTGCAAAAGGAGGCAAACGACACCCTCCGCCATGCGGCGGAGGTGGCGACCTCCGCAGACAAAGCGAAATCGCTCTTCCTCGCCCAGATGAGCCATGAGATCAGGACCCCGATAAACGCCGTTCTGGGAATGAACGAGATGATCCTTCGCGAAAACAATAATCCTGAAATAAACGAATATTCCATGAATATCAAGAGTGCCGGAAATACCCTCCTGTCGCTCATTAACGACATTTTGGATTTTTCAAAAATAGAAAGCGGCAAAATGGAGATAACTCCCGTCAACTACGATACCGCTTCAATGATAAACGACCTTGTAAACATGACGAACGCCAGAGCCGCCCAAAAAGACCTTAAATTCATAGTGAACGTTGACGAAAATATTCCCGCGGGACTGTACGGCGACGACATAAGAATCCGCCAGATAATAATAAACCTGCTTACAAACGCGGTAAAATATACCGAACTCGGAACTGTAACGCTTACACTCGGCATTACCGATAAGAGCGACGATCACATAATATTGTTCGTCGAAGTCGCTGACACTGGAATAGGTATAAAGGATGAAGATATGCAGAAACTTTTCGACTCATTCCAGCGTATTGACGAACGCCGCAACCGTTCAATAGAAGGCACTGGACTCGGAATACCTATTACCCACAATCTGTTAAAAATGATGGGTTCCAAACTGAATGTTTCAAGCGTATACGGAAAAGGTTCTTCCTTCAGCTTTAATCTGAAACAGGGCATATCCGATCCTTCGCCGATAGGGGATTTCTCCTTAAGGCATCAGCAGAGCCTTGCTTCGGAACAGAACTCACAGTATGTCTATGCCCCGACGGCGGACATCCTTGTTGTAGACGATAACGCCATGAACCTTAAAGTAGCCGCAAACCTTATGAAGCGTAACGGTTTCACTCCGGACACCGCGTCAAGCGGACAAAAATGTATAGAAATGGTCCTTGCAAAACATTACGATATAATTTTCATGGACCACATGATGCCTGACATGGACGGAATAGAAACATTTAACAGCCTAAGGGATTCGCATATACTGCCTAAGGATACCGCCGTGATAGCCATGACCGCAAATGCAGTGGCAGGAGCGAAAGAAAGCTATCTTAAACTGGGCTTTTCCTCATATCTGAGCAAGCCTATTGTTGTAAGGCAGCTTGAAACGGTACTTGAACAGTATCTCCCGCAGGAAAAGATCTCTTATAAGAAAGAACAGACCGAAGAACCGATAACTTCCGAAAACCCTGACCATGCGCAGACATTTGAAGAAAAATTCAGCTTCCTTGATATAAAAACAGGGCTTTCATACTGCGCAGACGATAAGGATATCTACATAGAGATAATAGCTACATATTTTGAAAATTCAAAGCTTTCGGACATATGCGGTTTCTTTGAAGCAAACGACTGGGAAAATTACCGTATCATTATACACTCATTAAAATCAACTTCCCTTTCAATAGGCGCAAAAGACCTTTCCGAGCAGGCAAAAGCGCTTGAATTTGCCGCAAAAGACGGAAATATCGCATACATAAAAGAAAACCATGCAAAATGCATGGCTGACTACGAAACGCTTCTCGACAATATCAAGCGCGCGCTTGATATCGCCTGAATACGGAAACTATATACTGCAGTTGACGTATTTGATGAAGCTCTGCTGAAGCTCGTCATAATATTTTCTTCCTACCGGAACTCTCACGGAGCACTCAAGCGAGGCGCCCGCCGTCCTTGAGATATTTGACACAAACGAAAGGTTCACGGCATAAGAATTATGGCATCTGCAGAACTGATCTGCGGGAAGCATATCAAGGAACTGCTTAAGCGTAGAATGCGTGACATAATCCCCCGAGCGCGTATGGATCGTGATAGTATGGTCCATTACCTCAAGATAATATATGCTGTCCGAAAGGATCTTTACCTGTTTCTTCTCACACTTTACAGTAATCGTTTTATTGCGCATCCTTCTTTTGAGATCTACCGATATCGCTTTTGAAAGCTGATCCCGCGTAAACGGCTTCATAAGGAAATATATCGGCTGGACCGTATATCCGTCTAAAAGATACGAACTGTCCGAGCTGATCAGTATTATCGATACATTGATCCCGCATTCCCTTAATTCCTTCGCAAGCTCTATGCCGTTTTTTTCCGCAAGCTTTATATCAAGTATCAAAAGATCGATACTTGTGCTTCTTTGATAAGCGCGAAGCACTTCATCTGCCGAATAATATGTATTGCGCCTGCAGGGTATCCCAAGTTCTGTCATTATCTCGCCGCATGTCTTTAACAGCATATGCGCAAAATCCTTATCATCATCACAGACTGCTATTGAATACACACCTATCACTCCTCTTTCTGATCCGTTTTATATGCATCAAGCTGCAATGCGGTTTCAACGGTAAATGTCTCCCCGTCATTTATGATCACAAGATCGGAACCGTACCGTCTGCATATCTCCTTCATATTCTTCAGTCCCCAGCCATGCGAGATATCATCCGTATTATCCTTACTGTCTGTCTGCGGGACTCTGTTGGAACAGCTTATCGCTATAAAACCTTTCTTTTGTACTGCGCTGAAACTTATATATTTTTCTTTTTCTTCAACCATTGCGCACGCATTAAAAGCATTGTCGAACATGTTCATAAGAAGCGAACACATATCTTCTTCTTTTATATTTATCGATTCCGCAATGTTAATGTTTGTTTCAAGCCGCACGCCCTCCGCATCTGCCCTGGCAAGCGCGGAATTAAGTATCACGTCGAACATGAAATTATCAGTAAAACGTACTTTATCAAAGTCAGCAAGTTGGGAATTTCTCTTTTCAAGATAATCGCCGATCTCCTCATACCGTTTCTGTTTATACAGTACGTCAAGCATAAGCAGGTCGTTCTTCCACTCATGCCTTACGGCCGCCGTCTGCTTTATATTATTTACAATATTGTTATATCCCCGGACCAAAACCCTTGACTGGGTTTCGATCGCCGACTTTTCCATTACCATATTTGATATAAAACCGATATAATACAAGAACGCTGCGATCACGCTTATAAGCAGCAGATACACATTAGTCATCCTCACTATTATGTCCATATTTGTTGAATATATCAAACTCCCAAGGAATCCGGTATTTATGCTGAATACGGTAATATTGCTGCCCGCTACGCCCAACAGCTGCATTACAACAATAAATACGCAGAAAACCGAGAGTATGATCCAAAAATATCTGAATATAGGCTTTTTGCGGTTCATGATAATATATATCATTACAAATAATTCTACCGCATACGGAAGCGCATAAAATATATTTGCAGCATATGCTGAATCCAAATTTACTTCTACCGCGCCGGTGCTGAGCATATGGTTTACGCAATAACAGCCGTTTGCACAAGCAAGGAACAAAAGGCTTATATCAACTTTTGAAAAATATACCGACATCAGAAACAATCCTATGATAAATACGAAACTTATGCCGGTCATTCCCGCGGGCAGCGCCAGCGTATTGACTACAGCCGCATCGTTTTTTGATCTGTCAGCCGGATTTGCGATACTTAGCATTGCCGGGAATATATAATTGGTCTCATTGGTATATCTTACTTTTGTTACCAGCTCTACATCTTCTTCAAGATTGTTAAAATATATTTTCATATCGGGCGTGGATACGATATAATCACATTCCATTATCTGTTCGGAATACAGCTTATTGCCATTTGCAAATACTTCCGCTTCTCCTGCGCCGAAAGTCAGCGACAGCTCAATATATTCGCCCTTTTCAAGAGTATATTCCGCAACGTATACCCCGTCCATCCTTGGCGCATCATCAAGCATCGGTCCGCCGTTTTCGGTATCGTCAAGCGCATACTCAATAGTTTCCCCCGTATCGGAGATAAAACTGATCCTCTCTTCCTTAAGCATCTTGCTGCTTAAAATGTCGCTTTTGGTAAATATCGAAAAAAATAAAGTTACCGCTATGCATACCAATATAAAACATATTATCAAAATAATATTTTTCTTATTCTTCATAATCTTTCCTGTCCTCATGAAATCTTCTCCAAAAGTTCCCTGATATTGATCGGTTTTGCGATAAAATCATCCATTCCGCTCTCAAACGCCCTCTTTTGATCCTCAGGCATCGTATTGGCCGTACTTGCAAATATCTTTACCGTACCGGCGTCCGGGCGTTTTGACGCGCGTATCGCAAGCGCCGCGTCAAATCCGTTCATTTCGGGCATTAAAAGATCCATCAAAATAACGCCGTATTCGCCTATGGCCGATCCGCAAAAAGCCTCTACAGCCTGCTTTCCGTCCTTTACATGCTTAACTTCAAATCCCTCTTCCTTAAGCACCTCAACCAAAAGCTGGGCGTTGAGTTCATTATCTTCCGCTACCAAAACGCGCGGCTTTTCATTTTCCGCGCCATCATTTACATCCTGCTTTTTTATACTGTCTTTTTCAAAAATCTCGGCCTCTTTTGCAGGAAATACAAACGTAAAGCGGCTTCCCTCGTTCAGCCTGCTCTCCACCTTAAGGCTTCCGCCCATATTTTCTGCAAGGAGAGCGCATATCGACAGTCCAAGCCCCGTTCCCTGATTTCCCTGGGAAACTGTATTTCGTTCCTGCGTAAACGGCATAAATATCTTTTTCTGGAATTCTTCGCTCATACCATGGCCGTTATCCGTCACATTTATTTCCGTAAGAACGTCGCCATTCTCATCTCGCGACTGGCTTGCCTTTACATGTACATATCCTCCGTTTGCCGTATATTTGCAGGCATTATCCAACAGATTCAGCATAACCTGTTTGATCCTTACTGCATCTCCCAGCACTACCGGATATAAAATATCCGTTTCTATGCAAAAATCAATTTTTTTACTTTCCATGCTCCCTTTTTCTACCGTCTCCACAGTCTCAAACAGCAGATTAAGATCCACGGGCTTACTTTCTATATCCATTTGATTTTCCTGAAGTTTTGACATGTCTAAGATATTATTCAATAACGACAAAAGGTACTGCGACACCTCGGATGACTGAGCAAGATATTCGGTCATCTTATCTTTGTCGTCTATATTTTGCGACATAAGATAATACAGGCTTATCAATCCGTTTAACGGCGTACGGATCTCATGGCTCATCATCGACAGAAAATCGCCTTTTGCCTTGGCTTCCGCGCGCAAATGAATGGATCTGAGCCTGAAACGCAGGCTTAAGCATACCAAAACGATTATAAGAACAAGCGCTATGCCTGATACGATAAGTATGTAGCGGTACTGATATGCGAAATCAGAAACAGAGTATTCATACATATTTTCTAACGCCGAGGAAATAATATACCCGGACACTTCCGCATCGGACATCTGCGCAATAGATTTATCAATGATCGAAATTAAAAGTTCCTCTTCTTTAAGTTCCTCTGCGGTCCCTTCCAAAGGGGTTACCGCCGAAAAACACAGCTGGTCTTTCATTTCCATTACCGGTATGACCAGCATATCCCGGTAAATAGGTTTATACAGCCAGTATTCCGCAACATACTGGTTCTGGATTATAAGATCGGCTTTTCCTTTATTTACCGCATCCAAGCACGCTTCCATCGACGGATAATCCACCATCTGAAAATTGGGATACTTCGCCGTGATCACCTTTTTAATAGTCTGCGAGCCTGTAGATATCGCTACTTTAAATTTTTCATCAGAATTAAACCTGAGTCCCTCTTTTGCAACGATTACTTTTCTGTTGGACAGATACGGCTCGCTGATCAGGATACCTCTTGCCTTTTTATTCTCCTCGTTGTACTCTACGCTTGTAACCAGGTCGTATCCTGCTTCAATAAGGTAATCGTATGTAATATCGCCTGCCGGGATCTCCGCATATTCAAACTTCAGCCCGCTTATATCCGCGAGCCTGTCAAATATCTTTCTGGAAACGCCGCCAAGTTCCCCGTTCTCATCCTTAAAAGATATGGGCTTGCGGTCAGATACATAACCTACTTTAAGCGCCTTGCCGGATTCTATGTATGCCTGTTCTTCTTCCGTAAAAGGAACTCCCGTCTCCTGCGCCCGCGCGGTTAAACCGCACAAATTGCTCACAAGAATTACTCCCAGAACACATATCGCTGTTCTTAATAATCCTCTGTACTTCACGGTCCATGCCATCCTTTCGATACATTTTATCTTCTAAGAATCATTGCCTGCTAACTCAGATTATACTACTTTTATGCTTTGTTTACCAGTATAAAATGTATATTATTATTTGGCATTTCCATATGCTTTTTCAATACGCTCCAATTCTTCCCGTGTGATGTTAAGAATAGTTCCGTGACGTTTTTTAAGCCTGTCAAAAGAATATTCTCCCGGCTTTAATATACTCCATGCCTTTCCCGAAATATCTTCTATATCCGTCGTCTTAAAAGGAAGATATCCCGCCCCGATACTGTACTGATCTGCGATCAGGCCGTATTCCGGCACATCGGGATTCGCCCAGTCCTTTTTATTGAAGCGGAACAGTTCGGGGCCTTCAAGAGTACTGTTATCAATCCTGTCTATCTTCTGTCCCGACAGATCAAGGCTAAGTTCATCAATATCCATAACCTTCTCCCAGCTTTCGGGGTTTGTAAGGCTTTTGCTTTTCATGATCCTTATGCCTCCGTTTCTTTCGGAGTTGTCGCCGTCTTTTGACGCGCTGTAATATGTATCCCCGATCTTAATAACGGTAGTATCGATTATCTCCCTTGCTTTTTCGCTGCCGTCAGTCTGGTTGTCAATAAAAAGCTTTGCGTCCGAATATGTTTCAAAGTCTTTTGTCGTTACATAATATATGGCGTTAGGCTTTTTCTTATATTTTGTTTCAGGATCCATGATGCTTGACGCAAAGAAAATGACATACTGTTTGGTCTCATCGTCATAGACCATCTCCGGAGCCCATGCCATCCCCGCGTTTTTTGGAGCGACTTTTATATGCTTCGGCATACTCCAGTTCACAAGATCCTCCGACTCCCAAAGTACAAGATAATGGCTGCCCGTTGTACTGGCGTCATAATACCCCCGGGCGTTCATTTTCCAGCCGCCCCTGTTAAATATGCTAAGGTCCGTTGCAATAAGGAAAAACCTATCCCCTTTTGGCGAACGGAAAAGATACGGATCCCTTACGCCCTTTTCCCCTACGGAGCTTACGAGCACGGGCTTTCCGTTATTCATATCCTTAAAATTGAGCCCGTCCCTGCTTGTCGCAAAATATATCTGCTCGCCGTCGGCGCTTTCTTCGCCGATAAAATGTCCGAACAGATATCCTTCATAATCATCCTCTGTAACTTTTTTATGCATTTTAATTCCTCCTCTCTCAAAAGCATTTCAGATAACGGTACCTGAAACGCTGCCATCCTTTTGTCCTGCCAAGCATTTCTCTTGAAAAACTAAAATAAAATTTCGCCGCTCTTTTTCGTTCCGTTCTGTCAGCTATTTTATCATAAAACATTATCTCCATCGACATCCGGTATATCCATTCAAGTTCCTCTTCCCATTTTTTCGAACAGAGCCATTTTTTTGGACAGATTTTCTTTATATGCTCATATCCTTTGCCGCTTAAAGGATCAGCACAGCACTTTTCAAAGAACTGTCCTATTTCGTATATATTTTTATATACGCTTAAAATTCCGCCGTTTGCCGATTTAAACGACCTTTTCCTCTTTTTCCTTATGATCGTCATACGCGCGGCTAAAAAGATGATCGCAGCTAAGATAACTGCCGCCGCGGTTATGTATGGCAGCATGCGCATCCTGTATTCCCTAAGCTCATAATTTCTCTCCTTAACCGAATCAGACGCCGGAAGCCTGCCCTCGGGCGCTTCTCCCTTATAAGCGAGCGTATGTTCCATAAGCATCCAGCCCTGTTTCTCATCATATACTTCACACCAGGCATGTCCCATATCGCCTGTAACTTCCGCCGCATAAGTCCCGTCTTTCTGCTTTACAAACGCGGACGCCGGAATGGCGCAGCCCTGCACATACCGTGAAGGATATCCGCAGATCCTGTACATCAGCGCAGCGGTTGTTGCAAAATGCACACAAAATCCTTTTTTGTTTTCAAACAGAAAATATTCGGCAAAGTCCTTGCCCTCAGGCGTTACCCCCGGTTCATAATCATAAACGGTATTTTCTTCAAATTCCTTACTTATAAAATCCGAGATCTCCGAAACAGGTTTTCCGACATACGGCTCGCACAGTTTTTCTAAGCGGTCAAGCTTCCCTTCATACTCATAGTATCCCTCTGAGATTATTTCATCCTTTATCTTTCTGTCGTCTTTCCATATATTTGATTCGCTTATAGGACCCGGCATGTCGTCAAACCATGCGCCGTTTTCATAACTGCTTCCATAAAACAGCGGATAATAAACGGTCTTTTCAGGTTTTTCCTGAAGCGTAAGCGTCATGTACCGTCCATGGCTTGGCTTATATCTGTCCAGGTCGTTCAAATGGTTCATGCCGTCGGAATAATTCTGTACCCTCCCCGAAAATATGTTTTGGACCGCAAACGAAACTTCTCCGAATATCCCGTATCCTTCCGCATGATCGTCCGGATCTTGTTCAGACGGTTCATATGGCGGTTCTGTCGGGGTTTTTACAGGCGTTTCTTCCGGCGCATCCGTAGGCGCGGGCGTTTCCTTCTTTTCATCGGTTTCTTTTACCTTATCCTTAATTTCCGTGATAATATCTTTTTTTATGAAATCATGGGTTTTCCTATAGGCTCCGTCTTCTGCGGTTTTATATTTCTCGATCGGAATACCGGCCGCAGTAAGCGCCGCCGCCGTTATCCCAAGACAGACTACGGCTGATACGCCGCGCAAAAAAGCCGCCCTGCCGGATTCGCAGCCGCACACCGCATAATAAAAACCTCCGGCGATCACAAGCATCCATCCGGACAGCAAAGAAGGCACATATCCTGAGATAAGCACGAATACAAAAGGCGCAAGCATAATAAGCGCGGGCAGCCATTTTGCCCTGCGGTAATGAAGCGCCGTGGACAATATGAGAAAAAGCAGCGCCAACAACAGCCCCAGGATAAAACAAAACTGCCCCTCAGGCATCATCTCAACATGATATACCGGGACAGATGATGCGCCAATGCTGTTATACAGTTCTTCCACGCCCGCGCGCGGTACATTTATATCCGGTATCTGCCTTATGATATAACTGTCCGTCAGATAATTCAGTACGTTCGGGATAAAATCCCTATTAAGCCACAGCAGGCACGCCGCGATCATAATATACAAAATAACGCACAGTCTTTTTTTCTTCACGTAAAATACCGCCGTGGAAAATACGGCAAAAAACATAAATACAGTATATATCATCCTTATATCTGCCGGAGACGGAAACACCGAAAAAACAGTCTGCCATACCGCGGACATGACAAACCATACCGCCGCGGCATTTACTGCCGCCAATAATAACTTCTGTATCCCCGACTTATAAGGGTTCTTTTTCTCGGACTTATATACTTTAATTCCATTTTGCGGTTTTGCCTTATGTTTCATTGCTTTTCTCCCAAAATACGCCGCTTTTTTCCTATAGTTTCGGAATCTCCTGCTTTTCTTTGTTTACCGTAAGATTCCCCATACCGTCGACAACTGCTATACTGCTGAAATATTCGCCCCGGAACGTCTCCGAATAATATATGGACTCCAGTTCGCTGTTTTCAAAAGGCTCCGCCTCAATAAGCCGCCAGACCCATTCATATACAGATTGTTCGCTGTCAACCCTTAGTTTTACTACCCTTAGGTTCTTTTCGTCAAACCACGCAATCATGTGGATACACCGCTCCTCTGTAAGGGTCATCGACAGATCGGCCGCCTTTTCCAAAAGCGCTGAAATCCCTTTTCCTTTCATACCTTTTTTATATAAATTCAGCCAGATAAGCACTACGCATCCCATTGGAAATCCCTGTTCTTTTACCATGATCTTATCTTCCTTGGCGCTCATTTTCCAGTGTATGGAACGGATACTATCCTGCATGCGGTACTCCCTGACCTGATATATCTCCGACGGGTCGTCGCCGCTTTTTTCGTCTGAAAATTTATCTGCATCGGCCGCAAACTCTCTGGTCCTTCTTGTGATCTCAAGCGGCATCAGTTCAAATGACGGCATTATCCCGATATATTTTTTCTTTTTTATTTTTATCGTGCGGTAAAACACTCCGAGCAGGTCATATATTTCTACCGAATCTAAAACGAACTTTAGACTTCCGCTGTAATCCGAACTAAAAACGAAATAGATCTTTCCTGACTTTGCGGGTTCCAATATGCCGGATGCTTTTTTATGTATGCTGCGCTTAAAATACCTGTTTGTTATATGCATCCTGACCCGGTATCTGATACTGCGTACCTTTAGCCTGTTCTTTATAACGATCTCGGCGCGTATCTTATTTTTTTTCTCCGCCATATTCGGCACATATCCTATTTTGATCTCAAACATGCGGCCGATCTTATAAAGATATATAACTGACAATACCGGGTATACTATCTCTAACAAAAGTATACCCGTCATGATCTGATCATCATATACGAAAAACAAATAAACGCTAAGTATCACGACCAATACATATACTATGGTTCTTTTCCCCATAAGCCACCTCCGCTTCGCTTACCTTTCACGCATGGTCGGCGAAGGCACCTCATCCAATATCTGCTCTAACAGTTCCGACACATTGGCCCTTGCCACTTTCGCCTTTGTGCTAAGCTGCACCCTGTGCGAAGCGACAGATGTAAAAACAGACGCTACATCATCCGGTATCACATACTCCCGCCTATGCAAATATGCGGACGCTTTTGCCATGGCGGAAAGCGCAACGGAACCTCTCGGGCTTAAACCTACTTCTATCATCTCCTGCTCCCTGGTTGCTTTTGAAAGCCTGGCAATGTATGAATATATCCGGTCATGTACATATATTTCTTCTGCTTCCTGCTGCATTATAAGGATTTCCTTTGCGGATGTTACATTCCGGATCAGATCAACGGATCTTCCCGCATGGTTTTTCTTAAGGATCTCTATCTCCTCCTCTTCCGTAGGATATCCCATTTTCACACGCACCATAAACCTGTCCAGCTGGGATTCCGGAAGCAGCTGGGTTCCCGCGGAACCGATCGGGTTTTCCGTAGCTATAACAACAAACGGATTATCAACCTTTCTCGTTTTTCCGTCCACAGTAACCTGACGCTCTTCCATAACCTCCAAAAGAGCAGCCTGCGTCTTGGGCGACGTCCTGTTAATCTCATCCGCAAGCAGAAGGTTACACATAACCGCTCCCGGCTGATAGACAAATTCACCCGTTTCTTTTCTATATACCGTAAATCCCGTAAGATCGGACGGCAGCACGTCCGGCGTAAACTGCACCCGGTTTACCTTTAGCCCCATGGCTTTAGAAAACGCAAGCGCCATTGTAGTCTTTCCAAGTCCCGGGATATCTTCGATAAGAACATGTCCCTTTGCAAGGATAGCCATCATAACCTGTTCTATTACATCAGTTTTTCCAACAACTGCTTCTTTAACCTGATTTATGATCTCTGCCGCATCAGAAGTATAATTTATCATACTAAACCCTCCCTGTTTGATCCTTTTGCATTTTGCCATACCGACCATACTACGAGTATACTATAGGTAATATGCAAATATCAATACTTGGTTTTACCTTATATATGCCGTTTTAACATCATAACATGAAATGGAATCGAAACCGCAAAAGTAAGCAGATCGGCAAGCGTCTGCGTAAGCTGGATCCCGGTAAGCCCCATACATGCCGGAAGTATCAGGATCAGCGGGACAAAGAAGATCCCCTGACGGCACGACGCAAGAAATGTCGCCGGAGCAACAAACCCAAGAGACTGGTACAATTGATTGACAAAAGTTGAATATCCAAGAACCGATATCGATATGCCAAGATATCTAAGCATCTGTCCCCCTATGGCAATCACCTCGGTATCACCGGGCCTGAATAACCCTATAATATGTCCCGATCCAAAAAACAAAGCCAACGCTGCGGACACCCCGTAAATCGTACCGAGAAATACCGCGGAATTAAAAGCTTTCCGCACGCGCGCGTATAGTCCGGCTCCGAAATTGTATCCCGCAACAGGCTGAAATCCCTGACCTATCCCTACTAACATGCTCCGAAGCAGCATATAGATCTTATTTGCGATACTGACTGCAGACATTGCGGCGTCACCATATGGACGGACGGCAATATTTAAAAGCGTGGTTGCAACACTCCCAAGACTCTGCCTGAATATGGTAGGCAGCCCCACGCGGAATATATTAAGATAATCCTTGATCCTGCGGCTTGTCCGTACCGGATTGATCTGTACCACAGATTTTTTCCTGAGAAAAAAGGACAAAAGTATGAAAAATGAGATGATCTGGCTTAACATGGTCGCTATCGCCGCTCCCGAAACGCCAAGCTTAAACCCGAAAATAAACAGCGCGTCCAGCCCGATATTTATGATCCCGCCGCTGCAGAGTCCTATCATAGAAAGCGAAGCTTTGCCTTCCGCCCGCAGGATATTATTAAGTACAAATGATGAACAGAAAACCGGCGCGCCGATAAGTATCCAAAAACCATAATGGCACGCCAAAGGGAGCGCCGTATGCGTTGCTCCAAACAGATGCATCAAAAACGGCAGATCAAGCAGTCCGATGACCATAAGCATAAGTCCCGCAAGAAACGCCGCCGCAAAACCCGATGTACCGTACATATCGGCTTCCTCATTCTTTCGTTCCCCAAGTTTACGTGAGATTAAGCTCTGCGACCCCATCCCAAAACCATATCCTATCGCCTGGATTATTGACTGTATTGAGTAAACTACCCCAACAGCGCTTATCGCCGAATTTCCCAGCGAAGAAACAAAATAAGTGTCCGCAAGGTTATAGATTGACGTGATAAGCATACTGAATGTAGTCGGAACGGACAATCTGAAAACCAGCCCGAAAACCGGCGCCTCAGTCATGCGTTTATATTCAGATATACTTTCATCATCTTTATCCACAGATTCCATAGACTAATTCTCCGTTATCACACAACTGGATATTATTGTACAATATATCCCTTGCTTTATCAATCCCGAAGAAGAAAGTTGTTCATCTTCCGGATTTTAGAGAAGAGGCTGCATGAAAAGTACACCTCTCACTTTCTCCTGCTTTTACTAACATAGACAAAGTAAGACAAAAATAACAATATGCTTCCAAGTCCAACAGTTGTTGCAAATGCAGCCACAACGCTCCCTGCCGACATATAGATATCCTGCAGAAAGGCTGATATGACTGACATCACTATGAAACCCGTAAGGAATCCTATTCCTGAAATAGAATAAAACCTTTTTGAGATTTCCAGACATTCTGATTTACTATCATATCCGCATAGCGAAAACGCAAAGAACAGCCGGCTTCTGAATCTCAGCCATATAAAAGTGACAAGAATGGTACTAAGAGAAAAGCTGATCAGAATCATTATGTATAATGTATTCATTATCATATCGCTTGACAGCATCCTGCCGATAAATGACACAGGCATCCCCTCCCCAAGCAGAATCAGCAAATCTGCCGGATAACTAAACAACATTGTCAGTTCCTGCCCGACCTCATTTATATCATCCTTCTTTTTTGTATCAAGCATGTAGCTTGTATTGATTCCCGTCAGACTTACAGCCGATTTGAAATCAATCATAATCATATGGTTCAGTCTGCTGTCATATTTTGTTCCCATAACTCCCAGCACTTTATATTCAATGCCATTCATTGTATAATACATTTCATCGTTTCTTTCAGTCACGCCGTCCCTGTAATCCTTCCCAATTACAACGGCAGGCTTATCCGTCCACGACGTCTCATCATCAAAATACTGTCCCTGGAGCATTGGGGGATTGTCAACCTCCCCGTTAATGTATATACCCCTGATCGATTTTTCCTGGTCGGGCACCTTTGTATATAAAGCAAAGTTATTATATTTCTCGTGGAGTTTGGGAATAACTTCATCCCACTGGGCCTCATTCTCTGAATACATTATCGTGAAATCTTTCTGATGGCCCGAATACATATTATTGCTGCTCAGCCTGTTCCGATTCTGTGCGTTTATTGCAGATATAATCAGAAGGAAACAGAAAGATATGGCCGTAAAACTTATGAAAAGAAGAAAATTGCCCCTTGGAATCCTTTTTCTTCCAAGCTTCATAGAATCACCCCGCCATTATCCGCCGTTACTGCCGACAGCATCTCATCCTGCACCACGCCATCCCTGAGGCGGATAATCCGCCCGCATTTTTCAGCAACTTTGGCATCATGCGTTACAATTATAACTGTCTTTCCTTTCTCGTTAAGCCTGCGGAATATATCCTGCACGGCCTCGCCGGTAGCTTCGTCAAGTGCCCCGGTCGGTTCATCCGCAAGAATAACTCTTGGCTGCTTTACAACAGCCCTTGCTATGGCAACCCTCTGCTGCTGTCCTCCTGAGAGTTCATTCGGATAAGCTTTTACTTTATCGTCTATTTCAAGCTCTTTTAGGGTCTCATTTACCATACGTTTTATCTTACTGCCCGAATAACCCTGATATTTGAGCGGCAACGCGACATTTTGAAAAACATTCAGATCATCGACAAGCGCAAAATATTGTACGACAAATCCGATCTCATTGCGCCGGAATCTTGTCAGTTCCCTCTGGTTTTTTGAATTAACAGGCTTGCCTGCATAGATATACTCGCCGCTGTCGTATGACATCATCCCTCCAAGTATATTAAGCAGTGTAGACTTACCCGAACCGCTCTTTCCCATAACCGAAACCATCTCTCCCTCAGCCACGGACAGGCTTATACCCCTTAACGCCTCAACCTTTGCTTCTTTTTTCCCGAAGGATTTATATACATCTTTTATTTCAATCAAATTATCCATTTTACCCTCCTGCATCTCAACACATTATATGGCTAAAATCAGCCTTCGTTTTCATCCCTAAAATATGGCGGCGGAAAATATGCCTCATCCTCGTCAGTTATATCTGCCTTTTTATTATTAAAGTACTTTATCCTCTGCAGTTCATTATCAGTATCCCCATCATAAAACACCGCATAACAGACGTAATCCTCATCACGTTCACCCTTATAGCCATCAACTACACTAATGTCCCCATTATGTACGAGTTCATAGTAGTCTAATATCGTTAACATATCCTCTTCGCTCATTTCCTCATTCACATTAATGGATATACAGTCCAGTACTCCCCCTACGGTTTCACTACTGTTATATCCAATATGGCTTGAATGATATCTTACCTCATATACACCAGCATCACGCATCTTCATTGCTTCATGGTTATTGAGATCTAATTCATGGTCTTTGCCGCACCCACAGCTTACGATAATGCACAAGGCGAGCGCCATTGCTTTATAAAAATTCTTTCTTTTTCCCATAACACATACCTCCTATTCCTTGTCTCTTATTAAATGCTCTGTATCAATCCCTCTCATAATATATGTAATGAATCCCGCACCCACGATAAATATAATTGCTGCCATACTGCATACTTCCCTCATGATTACATCAATTTTATATCCTCCTATATTCTGTATCGAAAATATGGATCTGCCGACAAATATGGATGGAATAAGAATAACAGCAATCTCCAACAGGCATGGAATCAGTATCATGAAGATAGAGCAGCCGTTCATCAGATATATTCCATATGCCTTTATATTCGTTTGAACTTTGTCATAGAAAACGACAAACAGGCCGTAAAATGCGAAACACATAAGCACAATGGTAAGAATAAGCATTATCTTAACCGTTAAGGATGATTCCTTTCGAAGAAGATTAACCCCCATTGAAGTTCCCACCACGCGGACGGGAGGCAGGTCAAACTCCCTGCCAAGCTCACTGTACCCGGATACAACGCCGGCTGCCGACATATCATCCATAACGCATACAACACCGAAATCAAGTGCAGAATAATCCAAAAATGCATATTTTTCCAGTTCTTCCGGCATATCAGGATCATTTGACACCCTGATTCCATATGGAAACAATATTGTGGAATCCAGCCAGACTGTTCCGCCTGTAACCCCATTTTCCGGCATTGTCGCCCCTTTCTCCAATATACCTGCCACCCTGCAATGGTATACATAAAAGGGGAATTCGATATCCATCGTATCACCAATATTAATAATTCCTTTATAATCATTTCCTAATACAATTGGAATAGCATCGGAAGCATGTTCTATTCTCATATTTTCTTCGGTAAATCCTTCGCCCTCCTCCGTGCGAAGCCCAAACATACGATATGCCTTCAAGTCAACCTGGGCGCTTTTCATCGACTGCATACTGCATATCTCATCTCCAAAATGACCTGTCACGGTTTCAGTCTGCCCCTCATAAAGAAAAGGAAAATAATCCCTGTCACCAAAAAAATTTTTGACATCATCTTCACGCATATAAACATTTTGATCAGAATTAACCGAAAGCATTGGATATTGCTCCGAATCAGCAATGGCTTCATAATAGTTCATTACATTCCTGCATCCCGTAACAGTAGAGAAGCTTTCCAAATAATCTCTGCTTTCAGTAAGTGTCTCCAGATTATGCCATTCACTGTCATCAATATGCTGGTTTATCTCAGAATAGCGTTCTCCCATATCAAAATAATACGAACACAGTATAACTGCCATTACAATGCTTATGGAGAAAATAAGCATTAACAATATATCTTTAAACAGGCTTTTTCTGAAACTCCTGAAAAACTCTTCCAATATAAACCTGAGCCTGAACACGAGGATACCCCCCCTCCCACTCTATTATTTTATTCATCTTATTTTGCCCCTTCTTAATCATAACACAATACTAATTATAACACAATACTGATTTTTGTTTAATAACCCGAAGAAATTTGACACTTGAATCTTTTGCGAGTTTCAATTATAATAAAATAACAACGTGTGGCGTTTCAACTGCGTAAATCCGGTTGGAACATCACACGTTTTTTGTGTTTGCAAACAGAAAAAATACCATATGAAATTTTTGAAAGGATGTGATTTTCTTGGAGGAAAAAACGAATCAATTCCTCGGAGAGGAGCATATCGGCAGACTTATGCAAAAATATGCTCTTCCATGCATTATATCACTTTTAGTAGGCGCCCTTTAATACAGTTGTTTTCCCTCTTACTGTCATCGCGCTTGCAATTGCCGTCATGATCGGTGACGGATGCTGCGCATTTGTCAGTCTATGCCTTGGCAGAAAACAACCGGATACTGCAAAAAAAAGCGTCGGCAATTCAATCGTCATGGTAACTGCCTGCAGTCTGGTACTTTGCGCATATGAAACTGGTGAAACCCGCAAACACAGATTTTAAGATGGACCTTGGTATTTGCCAAAAAACACTTATACTTGGCGTAACCAGCTTTCTGTCACAGATTTCTCTTGTCGCCGCAATGGCTGCGATCAATAATATGATTCGAAAATACGGCGCCCTTGATCCGGTTTTCGGGCAGAAGCAATATGCGCAGGTCCCGATGGCAGTAGTCGGAATCGTCATGAAATTCTTTCAGATAGTCATATCCATTGTTGTTGGCATGGCTGCCGGATGTATTCCGATTGTCGGTTTTAATATGGGCGCCGGCAAAAACAATCGTGTCAGGGAACTTTTTTCCAAACTGCTTATCGCAGAGGCAGCGGTCGGCGTCATAGCGCTTATCATTGTTGAACTGCTTCCGCAGCAGCTGATCCATATCTTTGGCGCGACAAATGAAAGCGCCTGCTATACGTCCTTTGCAATAAAGGCTTTCCGTATTTATCTGTGTATGATAATATTTGCCTGTGTAAATAAAGCCTGCTTTATCTTCCTGCAGGCAATGGGGAAAGCGGTATCTTCCACAGTTTTGTCAATGATCCGTGAAATCGTTTTTGGCGTTGGGTTTGCTCTTTTGCTGCCGGTATTCTTCGGACTTGACGGTGTTCTGTACTCAATGCCGCTTTCAGATATCCTGACTTTCATAATTGCTGTCTGTTTGATCACAAAAACTTACAAAGAATTGCATCAAAAGACACCGAAAAGCGCTTAATTATTTTGAAGCAATCTTATGTACGTCTTCCTCAAGCGCTTTTCTGCGGCGGTGTTCATGCGCTATCTCTTCCTGCATTTCATCAATACGCCTGAAGATAGCAAGGATTACTTCCTGCTCGTTTTCAGGCTGTAAGCCGCCCGCTTCCTGTTTTCTCTTGCTGATGTCCTTTCTGAAAAGCGTTTTAAAAATAACTCTCACGGCAGGCTGTATGAAAAACAACTGCGTGAAAAATGCAAACGGGAAATTAAAACATACCAGTTTAAGCCAATTTGCAAGCAGGGCAACAACATTAAAACCCATATAGTACGGATAATAAAGAAATGCGGCAATAAAGCTCATAGCAGGGCACATAATACCGACTGTCGCGCATATGATCGCCGTTTCAAATATCATTGGATGGTTTTTTGCAGGATTAAATATTCTGCTTGCCAATTTAAATGAAGCAGGGCTTCCGACAAGATTTTCCAGCAAATATGCAAAGCAGAATTCAATAAGGATGCACTCCCAAACAGGCAGATATGTTCCGCACATATAAATCCCTCCCTGCTTTTTTAGCGCCGCTATAACTCCTGTTGTCTGATTAAGTTCCATAAGTGCGCTGCCATTCACTACATACAGACTGTAAAATACGTAAGCGTGTACTGTTATCACAACCGTGATAAACGCAAACATCATTCTTTGAAATTGATTTCTTGGCATAATAAATTTTCTCCTCTTTTTTAGCCGCAAAAAAACACATGCAAACCTGCTGCCGTAAAACATACTCTGTAATCAGATTTACGTGCCTAGCAAGCACTACATGTGTCATTATGCGAATTATTTAATTTTTTTACATTTAGCAGGATATCATATTTTGTTCCTAAAAATCAAGTTTTTTATCTGTGTTGTTCCGATCCGTTATAATTAAAGTTCTCCAGACTCTCCTCTGCATCCTTTGTAACAACCACTTTATAAGCCATATTTCTCCCTCATATTACAAGAAACTTCTTTCGCTTCTCTATACATTCCCTGTGCCGCGTGCTCACGAGATTGTTCCAGTCTGCCTAATATTTCCTGTTCTGTTAATGCTTCATATGGATTTGCATTTGCTCTTTTTATTTCAAATGGAAATCCATTTACTGCCAAAGCACGGGTTAAAAACATGCGAATTGCAGTTGTAGTATCTGTTCCCAAATCTCTAAATAAAGCATCTGACTTTATTTTTAAATCATCATCTACTCTAACCTGAATCGTACTTGCCATTTACGCAGCCTCCTATATATACTCAAACTCGTTTATGCTATAAGGATAGCAAAAAACCAATGCTAAGTCAATGCATTTGTAATGACTTAGCATGTCGAATGGTTTCCTCGGCCTTTCATCTGTATTCACACTTGAAATTTTAAGAAAACTTATAGATTAAACCTGCTCATTCCTTGTACAAATAAATCTAATCCCGGTAATCTTTTTACCCTGCTCAATCTGATTCCACACACATCACAAATCTGCCTAAGTCCGGCTTCCACGATCATATTAGTCACACAGATTTCTTTCGGTGCACCGTATTTAAAAATAAATTTTATCAGCGAATCCGCAAGCACCATTACCGGGTCATCATCCGGTTCTGTCATTTCAGCGCTTATAACCATTCCCGATTTTAAATCTCCTAAAAGTGCTATGGCAGGATTTGCCGGGCGGCTATATTTTTTATCATTTACCTTTGCTCTCATAACTGAAACCTCAGCTTCCAAAACTACTTTACACCTCGATACTCCAGCCAGATCAGCAAGCAGTTTTTCATCAGTAATAATCAAGCTTCCATATTGAAATGCTGTAAATGGCAGCGGAACTTCTCCAAAGTTCCATGTTTTTTTATCTTTGCCAAATGAAAACAGAAACATATTGCCGCTTTCAAAGTCAACGTTCATATTTACATCATCATAATATCTCAACGCCATTTCCAGATCCTGATAATATTCAGCAAGACGGATTACCTCTTCTGAATCCAAATTATATGGATAATATCCCGGTTCAAAAGACAAAAAATACAGCCATTGATTTTTCCCTCTGTATGAATACCCCAAGTTCTTAATAATCTTTCTTTGCTTATCTGTCAGTTCATCACGATTTCCCCAATAGCAAGTCAGGTTTCTTTGATTAAACATGGCATAGTCTACAGACAGATTCATATGCTCCTGCATGGTAAGCATTAAAAAGCTGTTCAATCCCTCGTATCCTTCATAGGCTACTATACCGTAACATTCTCCGCCGCGCCCCAGTATACTGAAAAATACAGTATCCTCTTCTTTTTCGTATTGTATACCTATTATATCCTGATCCCAAAACTTTTCCCATGGCTTCAATCCTTTAATCCTTGTTGCTGTCTCATATAATACTTTCCATTGATCTAAAGATGCTTCTTTTCTCATTTACTTCCCCTATCTTCCTTTAAATCTGTATTCTTTTTTCAATCTTTCATATATTTCAAATGCTACAGGACAGACTTCTACTGCATCCAGCACGCCAAGCAGACTGAACAATCTCCCCGGCTGATCGGTATAAGGATATTTTTTACAGCTGTCAGGCTTACAGTCTCCAAGTTTACATGCGCCGTCTTTCTGCAGAAAATCACATGGCATATGCTTAGTCTGGTATCCCGTTTCATATTCATTCTTTTCCAGAAAAAAATCAATAAACTGATCCCCTAAATACTCTGAGTCTCTTTGAATGTCTTTTTCCGGGATACTGCCTTTATACATTTTACAACAATTTCTGCATTTATTACAGTCATAACCATCAAATAATTCTTTATGCAGCCGCAAAAACTGCCTGTCCAATTTCAACTCATCTGCATGTCCCTTAAGATAAGTCCTAAATTTGTAATTTTCATTTGCTTTTTTCTTTGCTTCTTCTTTAACTTTATCCGGATGTATCATATTTATCCCCCTTCTTTTTACTGCATTTTTCCATTGTATGTCTCCCTTACAAAATCTAATTTACCATAAAAAAGTCATAAATTACATTTACCCAATGGGTGGTTATTAAAATAATCCGCCCCGAAATATCCGGGACGGATTATAAAAAGTTACATAACTATGTTTCTCTATTCTTTTGTAAAGAATATCTTCAATGTATTGTACAGATGTATATGCCACTGATTCATATCATGTATTCCTCCCGGTATCATGACAAAATCATAATTACGTCCCGGGACTAAAACATTTGAACGAACCAATGCTTTCTGCATTAAATCTAACTGTCCTGCCAGCGCAAGATCCTCGGAACCGTTGCCGCAGTACAGATAACCAAGCGGCATACCGTTTGCTTCGCCTTCTTCAATTATCTGATTTAATCTATCCGCATCAACATCATTTCCATTCGCTGTTTCAAAGTAACCCGAATATGGGGCAAACCATGCAAACAAGTCATAATTTCCAAAGAATGCAGACTGGTATGTAGTATTAGAACCCATTGATAATCCGGCAAAACCACGATGCATACGGCTGGCCTTAAGGCTTTCTATAGATACGTCTCCGCCGGCATATGTCGAATACTTAGACTCAACAGCCGGGATCAGGTCATTACGCAATTCGTACTGGAACAGGACTGTAAGGTCAATCGCATTGCTCGGTTCAGGCGCGCCTTCAGGACGATAGAAAGTAGGATTTACAATTATACAAGGCTCGCAGTATCCTTCCTGGAACAGCAGGTTTATCATATTCTGGTTGTGGGTATAGTCGCCATATATATTATCTCCTTTAATCCATGTATCGGCATTTTCACCGCCGCCATGCATCAAATATAAGATATTATATTTTTTGGACGGATCATAGTTATATGGCAGGTAAACATTAGCCCATTTATGGATACTTACCGAATTGCCCGGATCGTATGTCTCCGTATCGTACTCAAGCACCTCTATTGTACCGTTTTGAGAAGCCGGTCTGCTTACTTCACCGGGTACCATTGTAACAAATCCGTTTACAATGCTCTCATCCTGCGTGCCTCGTTTAAATACACGTCTTGCAAAATTATACAGGCCCGCTTTAAACAATTCATTATCATGTATTCCGTCCATCTCAAGATACAGACATTCCGAACCGTTATCCGTCAACGCCTTATTATATGACTCCGGAGCGTCTCCCGCTACATCGTCACTATTTCCCTTCTGGATCATAATGAGTGTTTTGTCTTTATAATTATCATTAATATGAAAATCAACGTTCGACGATAAACCTTCAACCGGAGCAAATGCGCCCGTATACGCCACCTGATCCTGAAGCGACAAACCAATATTCAGCGCAGCGCGTCCGCCCGTGCCGTATCCGGCTACCGCTACATTATGACGCTCCTTTGCTGCGGAATATTTTGCTTCAACTTCCGGTTTTAGATCACTGACAAAATCCTTAACAATATCTTCATCTTTGTCGCCGCTTATATTTGGCATGACTACAATCATTTCCTCTGCGGCTTTAAATGCAATCGCATTGTCCATGATCTGATCTGCCGCCATATCTTTCCATACACTTTCGGTGTCATTTTCACCATGTAAAAGATATAATACGGGGTACTTTTTATCCTGCGAATATTTTGCAGGAAGCTGTACAAGTACCTTATGAGCCTTATTTGTAGTCTTTGATGTATAAGTAAATTCTTCAATCTTTCCTTTTTCTACATTCTCCGAAGCATCTGCAAATCCATATGGAACATCAGAGAATGTATCCGGTTTCGGGAATGGACCAACAGTAGGTTCCGGTGTAGCTGTAGGCGTCTGATCATTTCCGTTTCCGCCTGCGTTGGATGTTGTCTGCGGCGCTGCAGACTGTATTGCATCCTTCTTATTAACAGTTACTGTACATTTTAATGTTATCTTTTTCTTATTCTTCTTTTTTGCTGTACAAACCACCTTTGTTTTGCCGGCCTTTACGCCTTTTACAACAAATGCGGTTTTGCCTTTCTTCGATACTGCCGCAATCTTTTTGTTTTTAGACTTAACCGTTATCGTATAACCTTTTGCATTCTTTACGGTAACTTTTTTCTTCTCGCCCTCATTAACCTTTACTGCTTTTTTAGAAAGTGCCGGTTTGGACACCTTTTTTGCATCCGCCTGTATTCCCGGCGCAACTGTCTGCATCACTAATGCAGCGGCCAATAAAAGGCCCATATACATTTTCGTATGTTTCATGTAAAAATACCTCCTCATTTTTATATTCATGATGTTTCATAAACACCATAAATACCTAATTTAACTCTATCGCTTTTATCCGTTATTGTCAAGTATATGCGCCTAAAAGGACTTGATTTTTGCCTCTTTCAATTTGATCAGCATGATAATTGCACATAGTATCAGTCCCGACATACTGATCAGGCCTGTCGGATTGGGTCCTAATAGCCCATTCTTCCCCGAAACGGAAATAAAAACCGGGATCTCTCCTATGACATTGACTACTCCGTGAATAATTGCAGGATACATGACATTGTTGCTGCGCACCATAACATAGGAACATATAATTCCCATTGTCACGCACACAAGCATCATCATGAGCATATTGCTCCACGGTGCGCCTGCATTCTCCGAACTGTAATTAAATCCCAGGCAAATGAGCGGCAAATGGGCAGTCCCCCAATAAAGACCATTCATCAACGTTCCTTTTCTCACTCCATACTCCGCAATTTGTTTCGGGAGCAGATATTCTCTCCAACCAATTTCTTCCCCAAGCTCCAGCGCTTGAATCGGAATACATACCGCCGCAACAAGTACGCATATCACGCAAAACTGCAGCGGGTTAGAGATATGTATCACCTGTTCTTCGCCTGTCAGGCTTCCCAAATCAAAAACACCGCTGTATTGTTGTGGAAACAGCGCAAAATATAGAACTGTCCCTATTACAATTAAAATGCCGGGAACAAAAGCGCAGAAAGCCCATAGCTTTTTGTTTTTCCATATACGAAAAGAAATGCGCCATTCTGATTTGTCCCTTGTAATACGTCTTGTAAAAACAGCAGCTATAACAGGAAATGCCGTAAAGCCCTTTTGCAAAATCTGATATAAGATATTTTTGCTATTCCCTTGCAAACAAAACGCTGCTATGCCAAGCGCCCAACAGATACCCAATACGAATAGCAAGTATATTTTTATTGGATTTTTATTTGTATTCATTTTACCGCTCATTTTATCTCTGCTCCAATTCCGCATAAAAGTCCTTAATTTTAATAATAACCTTTTTCATACATGGGCTATCACCGTAAAAACTATAAATATTCTAATATCTCTGCAATATTATTTACTATATGTTCAGGCTGATGTTGTATCAGATTCAAGTTTCCATGAGCAAAAAGCCCTTGTTTTACCCATATTGTATGCATTCCAATTTTTGATGCCGGTTCAATGTCATTATCTAATCTATCGCCAATCATATAAGCCTCCGTCGGAACACACCCTGATTCATTCAATGCCAGCCTGAATATTTTCAAATCAGGCTTAGAAACCCCGGCTTCAGCTGAGGATATGATAATATCAAAATATTGGCGAATATCGTATTTTACGAGTCTCTGTTCTGCTCCCATGCTTTGGTTTGCAATGATGCCTAAACGGTATTTTTCTCTCAAAATTCTAAGCAGTCCGGGAACATCTTTATATACTTTTTCTAAATGCTTCGGCCATCTTATCGTTTCCAATCCAAATTCTTTAGCTGCATCTTTATACGGCAACCGATTCTGTGAAGCAAGTTCTATCATTCGACACTCTAACACTTCCCTATTTGGTGCGTTAGGCTGCTTCAGCAATTCCTGTGTTCTATACTCTGTGCACTTGCTTTCATCTATCAAAGTTGAGCCTAAGTCAAAAAATATCCATTTAATCATCTCGTTGATTTCCCTTCCAACTCGGTTTTGCAACGTCGAAAATGTACTTGTCCACCTGAATGTCAATATAACACGAAAGTACCGAGATATAAATCAGTTTTTAGTGAAAGAATTTCCTAGTTGTAATATGAAGTTTAAAATTATGATACTAATACATTTACAAAACAAATAAAAAGGAAGTCAGACGCATCCAACTCCCTTAGGCATAGTCCGCAGACGTCCGCCGCAATTCTATAATATATTATGCCATACCGCATTATTTTATGCAATAGAACTTCTGAAAATTTTACAAATATTTTTTTAATAAATTTAATTTATTTCTAGTATCAGTGTACACTATCGTGTTAAAAATAGATGTAGAAACCTTCCCTCTGAGTTCTTCACAGTTTTTTTCAAACAAACGAATGAATAGCATCACTTTTTTCTTTGGGCATCTTAATAATTTCATCATAAAACCAATAAGAATAACATAATCTACAATAGACTCAAATGTAATGTTATTAATTCCTGTTTCTGCACTAATACACCTAGCAATTCTCATACTTACTTTACCCGTTTTAAAACGTGCATCAAAAATAGTATTATTATGTGCCACTGCATTTCTCAAATCTTTCAAAGTATATATTATTAACGGCAACAATTTACCATCTCTGTCATAGGCTACTTTTATCCCTACACTCTTAGAAACCTTTTTCCCAATATCCGGATTAAGACAATCAACAAATGTTCCAAACTCACCTAAGCTTATCAATTCAAATATTGCCCAGATTGGAAGCGGTTGATCTTTGTCATAATAATGATTCACGATAAATCGCTTACCATAATCTCTAGAAATAAGACTATATACTTTATTCCTGAGATTCATTCTTTTGTTAATAGACTTCTTATATTCATTACTACCTATTGGATACGCTTTATAAGCAGTCAATAACTTCGCGTAAATATCAACAAATCTTTTACTCTTAACCTCATCTAAAATTACTTCCAACACATAATTCTTAAATGTTGTTTCCAGAAACATTATTTCAGGATAAAACATTGTTTTAATTGCCATATCAAAATCATATATTGCCTGCACCTCATTAAAAGAATTAAATGTATATATATTAGTTGGATTATTATGATAGCGATACCCTTTGTAGCCATGAAAATAACCCATATATCTAAGTTTTTTCTTATCATTACTTCCTGAAATATTCAGTTCTTTTACATCCCGCATATAAGCCATTAATGCGTTAATGCTCTTAGGTTTTCTTTGCATTCACACCGTACTCCTTTAACAACATACATTAATTCTCTTAAATATTTTACTCCACACTATCTATAAATTCCTTAATACAATCAACTTTCTGATGCTTCAGCAATAC
Source organism: uncultured Lachnospiraceae bacterium (assembly GCA_947593975.1). Classification (GTDB taxonomy): domain Bacteria; phylum Bacillota; class Clostridia; order Lachnospirales; family Lachnospiraceae; genus V9D3004. The sequence continues at coordinate 5,560 of CANQDW010000018.1, read as the reverse complement.
AGAAGCATATATGCCAAACATATCTGTAATCAAATCCTGTTTTACAATATCTTCAGGTTGACTGATTCTTCTCTCACTTCTTATCCCTAATGCTTTCTGCATAGCATCCGCCTCACTACATAGTTCCGCTATTTCAGGATAGTTTTCTATGAGTTTTCGATCTAACCTAACAGCTTCATTATACAATGTATCTGTCATTATAGGTTCATTGAGAATTTCCTCTATTCTTTCTATATCATTAGCCGCTTTCACATCATCCTCTAAGCTTTTTTCATCAAGCAATTTTTTTGCCACATTTACCAACTCTTTTTTTAACTTCATCATATTATACTCCTAAAATATAATATATCTATAACTAAACACCATATCACACAAGTTTCCTATCCTACATAGATAAATATAAAAAGCTTCTTTTACTTTTCCTCCGCTGTCTCCTCCCTAGTCCTTAACATCTTCTTATTAATCATTATCTTTCATAAACTAGTATAACGTACTTTGATTCGGTGTTTTCTTTAAATATGCAATTATTATATCACTAAATCGTTGGATTTTCTATAGCTTTTGGTGTTTATCAGGCAATACAACCGGTGTGTTCCCTCCGTACACACAAAAAACCGCAACTCCCAAAATAAGGAGCTGCGGTCAAATTTTAAGTTTCTATGATACGAAAATCACATATTACTCAATAATACTAGCCACACGACCTGAACCTACTGTTCTGCCACCCTCACGGATAGCGAATGTAAGACCCTGATCCATAGCGATCGGGTGAATCAGTTCGATTGTCATCTCTACGTTATCACCAGGCATGCACATCTCTGTACCTTCCGGAAGAGAAATAACGCCGGTAACGTCTGTTGTTCTGAAATAGAACTGTGGACGATAGTTGTTGAAGAAAGGAGTATGACGTCCGCCTTCGTCTTTAGTCAATACGTATACCTGAGCTGTAAACTTCTTATGGCATGTTACTGAACCCGGCTTAGCAAGTACCTGACCTCTTTCGATATCAGTTCTGTTGATACCACGAAGAAGCGCTCCGATGTTATCACCGGCCTGAGCTTCGTCAAGCATCTTACGGAACATCTCGATACCTGTTACAACAGTGCTCTGAGTCTCTTCTTTAATACCAACGATCTCAACAGGCTCGTTAAGAGTAAGTTTACCGCTCTCAACACGTCCTGTAGCAACAGTTCCACGTCCTGTGATCGTAAATACGTCCTCTACAGGCATAAGGAACGGCTTATCTGTATCACGCTGAGGATCAGGAATATACTCATCAACTGTATTCATAAGCTCAAGGATCTTATCTCCCCACTCACTGTTAGGATCTTCAAGAGCCTTAAGAGCTGAACCCTTAACGATCGGGCAGTCAGTGAACTCATACTCTTCAAGAACTTCTGTGATCTCCATTTCAACAAGCTCAAGAAGTTCCTCATCATCAACCATATCGCACTTGTTCATGAATACTACGATATAAGGAACGCCTACCTGACGTGAAAGAAGGATGTGCTCTTTAGTCTGAGCCATAACACCGTCAGTAGCAGCAACAACAAGGATAGCTCCGTCCATCTGAGCGGCACCTGTGATCATGTTCTTTACATAATCGGCATGTCCCGGGCAGTCAACGTGTGCATAATGTCTCTTCTCTGTCTCATACTCAACGTGCGCTGTAGAGATTGTGATACCTCTTTCTCTCTCTTCAGGAGCTTTGTCAATGTTCTCAAATGCAACAGCTTCGCCTGTACCAAGTCTTGCATTAAGAGTCTTGGTGATTGCAGCTGTCAGAGTTGTCTTACCATGGTCAACGTGACCGATTGTACCAATATTACAATGTGGTTTTGTTCTTTCGAACTTAGCTTTTGCCATTTTAGAATTCCTCCTTAAATCTTTTCTTTTTTAATTCCGATAATTATTTGTCTGTTACTATTACCAAATATGAAATCATTATATTTCATAAGCAAAAGAATTTCAAGTATTATTTACCATTCTTTTACTATATATTAGTTATTATTCTTTGCAGAAAGAACTTTTTCCTGTACGTTCTTAGGAACCTGTTCATATTTCTCAAAGAACATTGAGTAATTTCCTCGTCCCTGTGTTTTGGAACGAAGATCTGTTGAATAACCAAACATCTCAGCAAGCGGAACATACGCCTTAACCATCTTGCCTCCGCCGATATCATCCATACCCTCGATACGTCCGCGGCGTGAATTGATATCACCGATCACATCACCCATGTACTCTTCAGGCATTGTAACTTCAACTCGCATGATCGGCTCAAGAAGTACTGCTCCGGCTTTCTTCATAGCATCTTTAAATGCCATTGAACCGGCAATATGGAATGCCATTTCTGATGAATCGACTTCATGGTATGAACCGTCATAAACCGTTGCATGAACGCCAAGTACAGGGAATCCGCCGAGAATACCTGCCTGGGCAGCTTCCTCGATACCTTCGCCTACAGCAGGGATATATTCCTTAGGAATGTTTCCTCCGACTACCGTAGATTCAAACTTGAAGGTTTCCTCACCGTTCGGATCCATCGGCTCAAATATAACTTTACAGTGTCCATACTGTCCGCGTCCTCCGGACTGCTTGGCATATTTGCTTTCAACATCCACTTTGCTTGTAAATGTTTCCTTATAAGCAACCTGCGGCGCGCCGACATTTGCTTCTACTTTAAATTCCCTGAGGAGACGGTCAACGATGATCTCAAGATGAAGCTCTCCCATTCCGGCAATGATCGTCTGACCTGTTTCAGGATCAGTGTGCGCGCGGAAAGTAGGATCTTCTTCTGCAAGTTTTGTAAGCGCTTCTCCCATCTTAGTCTGTCCGTCTTTGGTCTTAGGCTCGATCGCAAGCTCAATAACAGGTTCAGGGAACTCCATGGATTCAAGGATAACAGGATGCTGCTCATCGCAGATAGTATCACCTGTAGTAGTTGCCTTGAAACCGACTGCTGCCGCTATATCGCCCGCATACACTTTGCTGAGCTCTTCCCTCTTATTAGCATGCATCTGAAGGATACGTCCGACACGTTCCTTTTTATTCTTAGTTGCATTAAGCACATATGAACCTGAATTCATCGTACCTGAATATACTCTGAAGAATGCAAGCTTTCCGACAAACGGATCGGCCATGATCTTAAATGCAAGCGCTGAAAACGGCTCATCATCTGACGAATGTCTTACTACTTCGTTGCCTTCTTCATCTACGCCCGTTATGGCAGGTATATCTGTCGGCGCGGGCATATACTCAAGTATTGCATCCAAAAGTTTCTGTACGCCCTTATTACGGTAAGCAGAACCGCAGCATACAGGTACTGCAGTACAATTACATGTTCCTTCTCTGAGTGCCTTCTTAAGCTCTTCCTCAGAAGGCTCTTCTCCCTCGAGATACTTTTCAAGCAGATCGTCATCAAGCTCGCAGATCTTCTCAACAAGCTCTTCGCGATAACTTTCAGCTTCGTCTTTCATATCATCAGGAATCTCCCCGATTGAAATGTCTTCACCCTTATCATCATTATAAATATAAGCCTGCATCTCAAAAAGATCGATAATTCCCTTAAACTCGTCTTCCTTACCTATAGGAAGCTGCGTTACGATCGCATTTTTGCCAAGTCTTTCACGGATCTGGTCAACTGCTCCATAGAAATCAGCGCCCAGTATATCCATCTTATTGATAAATGCCATTCTGGGTACGTTATATGTGTCAGCCTGACGCCATACGTTTTCTGACTGCGGCTCAACGCCTCCCTTAGCGCAGAACACACCTACTGCGCCGTCAAGTACGCGGAGTGAACGTTCAACTTCTACAGTAAAGTCAACGTGTCCCGGAGTATCAATAATATTTATACGGTGTTCCGGTGCACCGGGGATATTTTTATTCTCCTTTTGCGGAGTCCAATGGCAGGTAGTAGCTGCTGATGTGATAGTGATACCTCTTTCCTGTTCCTGCTCCATCCAGTCCATGGTAGCATTTCCCTCATGAGTCTCACCTATCTTATAGTTAACACCGGTATAGTAAAGAATACGCTCTGTAAGGGTAGTCTTACCCGCATCAATATGAGCCATGATACCGATGTTTCTGGTTTGCTCTAATGGATATTCTCTTCCAGCCAAGGATATTTCCTCCTAACATAATATATAATTAATAACATACGGGCATACGCCCTGTTTTTTATATATGCAGTGTCAGATTACCATCTGTAATGCGCAAAAGCCTTGTTAGCTTCAGCCATCTTGTGCATATCTTCTTTTCTCTTAACGGCTGCGCCTGTATTATTGGCAGCATCCATTATCTCGTTAGCAAGCCTTTCCTTCATGGTCTTCTCGCCTCTCTTACGTGAGAACATTACCAACCAGCGAAGCGCAAGGGCCTGTCTTCTGTCAGGTCTTACCTCGATAGGTACCTGATATGTTGAACCGCCTATACGTCTTGCTTTAACTTCAAGAGAAGGCATGATGTTGCCCATAGCTTCTTCAAAAACCTCAAGCGCTCCCTTTCCGGTTTTCTCAGCGACCTGCTCAAATGCGCCGTAAACGATCTTCTGGGCTACTCCCTTTTTACCGTCTAACATGACATTATTGATAAGCTTGGTAACAACCTTGTTCTTGTACACAGGGTCTGCTAACACATCTCTTTTCTGAATATGTCCTTTACGTGGCACGATACTTCCCTCCTTAATAAATTATTAACTCTTATTATTAAATCACAGGTACTCACGATTCTGTGTCCGCACCAGTCTTAATTCTTATCCAAAATATATAAATATAAAATGAAGCAAAAATTAATCCGGTACTTTTTTGAATTAGTGACTACTTAGCTTTTGGTTTCTTAGCACCATATTTTGAGCGGGCCTGCTTTCTGTTGGCAACGCCTGCCGTATCCAAAGTACCACGGATAATGTGATATCTTGTACCGGGAAGATCCTTTACCCTTCCTCCACGGATCATAACAACGCTATGCTCCTGAAGGTTGTGTCCTTCGCCGGGGATATAACTGGTAACTTCGATTCCATTAGAAAGACGTACTCTGGCAGTTTTTCTAAGAGCTGAGTTAGGCTTCTTAGGAGTAGCCGTTCTAACTGCCGTACATACTCCTCTCTTCTGCGGAGAACTGCAATTCGTAGTTTTCTTATTAAGAGAATTGTAACCATGCTGCAGCGCAGGCGAGTTAGATTTCTTCTGTACTGACTTTCTGCCTTTTCTTACTAATTGGTTAAAAGTTGGCATTAATTTTCACCTCCTGTATATAGATTATTAAGCATTAAAAAAAGAGTGTGCAAAAATGCACGCTCATTATTATATAGCCTTGATTTGCCATTGTCAAGCACAAATTCACCAATATTTAAAACCTATTTTCAAATATTACTTAATAGACAAAAAAAGCTGCGGCAGTACTGCGCGCAGCTTTTTTCGACATACATTAATGCTTCTTTGTTTTATTTTGGAATATCGCTTTCATTTTTATAAACCTTTATTGATTTTACAATAAGTTTTTTGGCAACCTTATCAGTTCCCTTTGCAAAGTTGATCTTACCGATATTCGTAAAGTCAGG
>CANQDW010000017.1 GCA_947593975.1 uncultured Lachnospiraceae bacterium | reverse complement strand
CCCGACGCGTCGTATACGGTATTGATAACATTTACAGTTTGAGCCGAATTGCTGTCGTTTGCTATCTCGGTAAGCATCCTTACGTTGGCGCGTTCCTTTGAGACATCCGGCGTCTGTACGAAAGTACCGTACCATGTCACATGCACGGGACTTGTTATAACGAGGTTTACGTCCCTGTATATTCCGCCGGTAAACATGTGGTCGCCGGAACGGGGCGCAAGGTCGGCCCTCCAAAGGTTATTTACCCTTACAGCAACGACGTTGCTTCCTATACGCACATAATCGGTAATATCTATTTCAAATCCTGTATATCCTCCTTCGTGCATACCGGCGAACTGTCCGTTTATATACACCTCGGCCGTATGGAAAACGCCTGCGAAATCAAGAGTGATATGCTTGCCCGCCCATTCGCTCTTTATATCAAAAGTCTTTCTGTACCAGCCGTAGCCCGTATAATGTTTTTCTTCCTGCCAGTAAGGGATGCTGAAATCGTGAGGAAGGCCCACGTTATACCAGCTGGAATCGTTATAGTTTTCGTCGCCGGCGCCTGCCGCGTCGTCGCGTACAAACTTCCATTCCCTGTTAAAATTGATAGTCTGACGCGTAAATGCCGATACGTTATCGGCTGCTTTAACTTTTGTGGAACTGCTGCTTTGTATTTCGCACATAGGTATTATAAGAGCAATAATTAATAAAAATATGCTGATTTTCTTTAACATTGCTTTTCCTCCTTTTTGATTTTACAAACTTTTAAGGCTGCGGTTTATAAAGTTATTGTAGAATTATTTATGCGGCTTGTATATAATAATAGTTGACTAATATTTTAGAAAAATCGATATTATTATAATATGAAGACAGAAGGCAAAAAGAGAAAGGGGCTGCGGCATATGTTCAGGAATTATTCGCTTTTATCATACGGAAGGGTATATAACCCTTATAACTGGTATTATAATCCGTCGTATGTTGTGAACAGGATATACTATATAATAAGCGGTACGGCGTTTTATAAAAATAACATACCGCTTAAGCCGGGGTATATGTATGTGTTCCGCGCTTCTCCGGATTTTAAGGTGCATCAGGATGAAAATGACCCGGTAGACCATGTGTTTTTTGACTTTAGCACATACAAGGGGCTTTGCGGAAAAGATTATATAGAAATAGACCTGTCGGAAGATAAAATGCTTTGCGCGCTTGCCGGGCTTATAAGCGAGGATTTTAAAACGCCAATAAAGCAGATCGAGATAGTAAATGATTATTTTGAGTTGCTTTTATATTATCTTGGGGATTATCTGGAATCGGACGGAAGCTATTCCGAAGTTACGCTTGAGGCGCTTTCTGTACTTCACAACACGCCGGTTTCTGAGTTGTCCGTGAATTTGCTTGCATCCAAACTTAAAAGAAACGTAAATCACATAATAAGATGCTTTAAAAAGGATATAGGTGTTACCCCGAATAAATATATAGCCGGGCTTAAGGTTAATATGGCGATAGCGTATATAAAGCAGGGGATGAGCTGTTCTTTGATCGCTGAAAAACTCGGTTTCGGTTCGATATCGGCATTTTCATATTTCTTCAGGCATGCTTCGGGAAGGAATTTTTCTGATTATAAAAAAGAGACCGGCAAGGCTGATTATGAAAACAGCAGGTATTATGACGTATAGGTTATAATCCGGAAGAAACCGGGTAATATTATATTAAATATTTTGCCTAATAAGTTATTGTATGGTAGAATGGCAGTTGAAGTTAAACGGGAGGAGTAAGATCATGTTTATTGAATTGAGAAACATTGAGAAAAGTTTCGGGGATAATAAAGTCCTTAAAGGCATATCCTTTGCTGCCGAGGGCGGGAAAGCGTTCGGTCTGCTGGGAAGGAACGGCGCCGGAAAAACTACGACTATAAGGATACTTATGGATGTATTTTCGGCAAATGGCGGGGAGATCCTTTTTGACGGCGAACCGATTGATTATAAGAAAGTGCAGTTCGGATATCTTCCGGAGGAAAGAGGGCTTTATCCGAAAAAGAAGATCATTGACCAGCTTGTATATTTTACGGAGCTTAAGGGGATAAAGCGCAGCGAAGCGGTAAAAGCCGTAGATTACTGGCTGGACAGGATCGAGATGTCACAATACCGGAATAAGCGTCTTGATACGCTTTCCAAAGGCAATCAGCAGAAGATCCAGCTTGTTACCGCGCTTGCCCACGATCCTCAGATAATCATACTGGACGAGCCTTTTTCAGGACTCGATCCCGTTAATGCGATGCTTTTAAAGGATATAGTAAAAGAAGAGATAAATAAAGGCAAGATCGTACTGTTTTCAAGCCACCAGATGAACTATATAGAAGAATTCTGCGATAGTATCGCCATTATAAATAAAGGAGAGATCGCTATATCGGGCGAACTTCACGATATTAAGAGATCGTATCCGCGCAACCGGCTTGTCGTACGTTCGGAAAAACCTGATGAGATAAAGGAAGCATTTGGCCAATCGGTTGCAGAGACAGACGACGGCGGGATAATGATCACTATGGAATCGCCGGATGAAAAACATGATGTAATGAGAAGGCTTGCGCAAAATTATGATGTAGATGAGATAAAAGTATTTGAACCGTCGCTTAACGATATATTTGTCGAATATGCCGGTGAATGACAGGAGGGGTGAGATGATGAAACAGTTTGGAAAGATATTCAGGTTTGAGATTAAAAATTATATTACAAATAAAATATTTATAGGCGTGACGGTATTTTTGGTCGCGCTCATTGCCGTATTGATGTTTATGCCGCGCATACTTTCCGGCGCGGATACGGACACACAAAAAGATACTGCCGAAAATCCTGCCGTTTATGATGACGAGGATCTGCCGGTGATGCTTATCGTATGTGACAGCGAAGATGAAAAGGCTGTAAGCGAAGCATTTTCAAAAGCGTTTTTTGATTATGAAGTAAATGTTTTTAAAGAAGGCGCTGACGAAATAGAAGACAGACTTGTATCCGGGGAGGCAAAATGCGCGTTTGTATTGGACGGGCTTCTTTCGTACAAATATTATGTAAATAATCTTTCGATGTACGATGACAATACGGATGCTGCTGATGAAATCCTTAAAAACATATATCAAATGAAAGAAATGCAGAAAGCGGGAATACAGGGCGAACAGGCGCAGGCTCTGCTTTCGGCGCAGGTTGAGCATGAAGAGATATCCTTTGGCAAAGATACGATAAAGAATTATTTTTATACGTATATAATGGTAATTGCATTGTATATGGTAATACTTCTGTACGGACAGATGGTCGCAACCAATGTCGCCTCAGAAAAAAGCTCCAGGGCGATGGAACTTCTCGTTACGAGCGCAAAACCCGTAAGCATGATGTTTGGCAAGGTGCTTTCTTCATGCGCTGCGGGATTTATACAGCTTTTGTGCGTATTCGGGAGCGCATTTTTGTTTTTCAATTTCAACAGATCATACTGGATGGATAATCCGATAGTGGTTTCGATATTTGACATGCCGCTTTCATTATTTATATATATGCTGGTATTCTTTATATTAGGATTCTTAATATATGCGTTTTTATACGGCGCGATAGGTTCTACGGCGTCAAGGCTTGAAGATATCAATACGTCCGTGATGCCGGTGACGCTCCTTTTTATAATCGCGTTCATGGTAGTGATGTATTCAATGGCGAGCGATACCGTAGACAACATTTTTATGCTGGTGTGTTCTTATATACCTTTTACTTCACCTATGGCGATGTTTACGCGCATTGCGATGAGCAGCGTGCCGGCTTATGAAATATTTATATCGATCGCGGTCTTAGTCGCTTCGGTTATCGGAACCGGGGTTTTGGCGGCTAAAATATACCGCATAGGAGTTTTGATCTACGGCAATTCGTCAAAACCAAAAGATATTTTTAAAGCGGTTAAAAGAATGTCCTGCGTGGCGCTTGCCGGCCTGACATTGTTAGGATGCCTGCAGGCAGGCGGGACAGAAGTAAAGGCGGGGATTAAAATAAACAATAAGGATCTTGCATATCCGTCTGTATCAGGACGGCTTAAAGTGAGCGGCGCTAATCTTACCGATAAAAACAAAAAACCGGTCCAGTTAAAAGGCATAAGCACGCATGGCCTTTCATGGTACCCCGATTATGTTAATAATGAATGTTTTAAGGAACTCAGAAATAAATGGGGAGTAAACTGCATAAGGCTTGCGATGTATACTGAGGAATATAACGGATACTGCGTCGGCGGGGAAAGCAATAAAAAAGAACTTAAAGCGCTGATCGACAAAGGAGTGAGATATGCCGCGGCAAATGATATGTACGTGATAATTGACTGGCATATCTTAAGCGACGGTAATCCCGATAAGAATAAATCCGAGGCTTTAAAGTTCTTTAAGGAGATGTCAAAAAAGTATAAAAAGTACAATAATGTGATATATGAAATATGTAACGAGCCAAATGGCGGGACCGATTGGGCGCATATTAAAAAATACGCATCTTCGGTTATAAAAACAATACGAAAAAACGATAAGAAGGCGGTCATAATCGTCGGTACGCCTACGTGGTCGCAGGATGTTGACATAGCAGCGAAAAGTCCGATCAAAGGATATAAGAATATAATGTACGCGCTTCATTTCTACGCCGCTTCCCATACGGATTTCTTAAGGGATAAGCTGGTTTCAGCCGTATCGGACGGACTTGCGGTATTCGTCTCCGAGTACGGTATATGCGACGCAAGCGGAAACGGAGCCATAGATAAAGCGCAGGCGGGCAAATGGATCGATCTGCTGGATAAGTATAAAATCAGCTGTGTCGCATGGAACCTGTCAAATAAGAACGAAACATCCGCAATAATAAAAAGCAGCTGCATAAAGACTTCGGGCTTTAATAAGAGCGAGTTGACCGACTCGGGTAAATGGCTGTATAATATGATAAGAAAAAGCGCAAAGACGAAAGAATAGATGAAGGAAGAAAGGAAGGTTTACGGATAAAGATGGAACAGTATAAACAGGAATTTATTGAGTTTATGGTAGACTGCCAGGTGCTCAGGTTTGGAGATTTTGTTACAAAAAGCGGAAGGAACACGCCGTTTTTCATTAATACGGGATTTTATCGTACGGGAGACCAGTTAAGGAAACTTGGTTTTTATTACGGAAAGGCAATAAAAGAAACTTTCGGTTTGGATTTTGATGTCTTGTTCGGACCCGCATACAAGGGAATACCGCTTAGCGTTGCGGCGGCTATGGCGTTAAATGAACTGTATGGCGTAAGCATAGGCTACTGTTCCAACAGGAAAGAGGAAAAAGACCACGGCGACGTGGGGATACTGCTTGGAACGCCTTTAAATGAAAACAGCAGGGTACTTATGATAGAAGATGTTACGACATCGGGCAAGTCAATACGTGAGACAATGCCTATATTAAACGGGCTCGGTGTAAAGAACGTAAGCGGGCTTATCGTGTCTGTAAACCGCATGGAGCGCGGCACGGGCGATATCGGAGCGCTTGAAGAGATAGGACAGGAGTACGGCATTAAGACAACCGCAATAGTAACAATGCAAGAAGTTATAGAGCACTTATACAATAAGCCGTATAAGGGACAGGTGATCATTGACGATAAGATAAAGGAATCTATTGATGCATATTATGAAAAATATGGGATATAAGCCGGGCTTATTCCAAAGAGAAATGATATAATGTTATAAATTTTTGCATACGGATTTGTGCAAAAGAACGAAATTAAGATCAGGCGGATAAATTGTATTTACAAATACAATTTATTCCGCTATAATTATTTTATTCTACAAATTTCTATATAAACTATTTAATTAAATCAGGTAATATCTGACATATCAATTATTTTACAGTCTGTGAAGAATCAATCAAAAAGGAGGTTCGTTATTATTGAAAATAGCATTTTGGAGCAATGTGCGCGGCCAGTGCGGAACCACGCTTCATCTTATATGCATGGCTGCGGTTCAGGCGATGTTTGATAAGAAGAGGGTCGTGCTTATGGAAAACCATGATCATCTGACAAGTATAGAAACTTGTCTGGTAAAAAGGGGCTCGCCCTACTTTGTAAAAGAATATACGTATGGCTACAATGAATATGGGCTTGAGAATCTTTTGCGAAAAATGGATAACGCGCCTGCCGGCGTGGAAGAAAGATGGATACGGCAGTGCGCTGTGGGATTTGTACATAACAGATTGTTTTATCTGCCTCATGGTTATCTTAAAAACCGTGATCTTTTGGATTATCAGTTTGGGAAAAATCTGTCTAATCTGTTTGCGGGTCTGGAAAAGTGTTTTGATACGGTATATATTGATACGTTTGCGTCGGAAAGCCTTTCTACAAAAGCGATCATTGAAAAAGCAGACCTTGTAGTGGTAAACCTTAACCAGAATGATAACGTATTAAATCATTTCTTCAACAACTTTTCGCTGCTTAGGGATAAATCGATATTTTTACTCGGCAATTACCATGCGTGCGGTAATAACACGATAAAAGAAATAAAAAGAAAGTACCAGATAGCCGACGGCAGGATATTTGCAATACCATTCTGCATGGAAGCGGCGGAAGCCGAATCCGACGGCAGCATTACGAATTTTATAGGACGCAATTATCTGGAACCTTCTATTAACAACAGAGAATTTATAAGGGCGTTAAACGAGGCGTACAATGCTGTGATGTCTTACTCCTCGGCATCTTTGGAACTGCGCGGCTGAGGCTTTAGGCGTATATGGATCTTATCGATGCTCCTGTTATCTACTTCAAGCACCGTGTAGAAAGCAAAATCGTCCTCGGCTGTTTCACCGCCTTTTGGAAAATCCGAAAGAAGGTTGATAACATGTCCGCCTATGGAATCGTAATCGTTGGTTTCAATATTGATATCAAGTTCATCGTTTATATCGTTAAGGTTAGTAACGCCGTTGACTATATATTCGTTATCGTTAATACGCTTAATGGAATCTTCTTCGCCCACGTCATATTCGTCGCGTATTTCGCCGACTATTTCCTCAAGAAGGTCTTCAAGCGTGATTATGCCCACGAAGCCGCCGTATTCGTCCATAACGATAGCCATTGATATATAGTCTTTGCGCATATCGACGAAAAGTTCCGAGGTTTTTTTGTATTCGTAAGTGATATAAGGTTCGCGCACAAGATCCATTATATTAAATGTATCGGTAGAGCCATGGAAGAAAAACAGATCCTTAAGATTGATAGTGCCGACGATGTTGTCCACGCGTTCGCTGTATACGGGCATACGTGAGAACTTGTGGCTTCCGAATACCTCAAGGAGTTCTTCGTAATTTAAGTCCGATGATACAAGGTCAACATCCATACGGGGCACCATGACGTCCTTGACGAGAGAATCGCCAAATTCAACAATGTTAGTTATCATTTCATGTTCTTCTGTTTCAATAACGCCCTCTTCGTGGCTGACGTCGAATATCGTCATAAGTTCATCTTCAGTCATGGCAGCAGGGCGTATTGACAAATCCAGCTTAAATATCTTAAGTATGCCCCTAGATATCGTATTTACTATAAATACGAAAGGCGTCAGAAGCTGCGTGATGAAATATATTATATTGCAGTAAATGAGAGCGCATTTTTCGGCATATACCGTAGCGAGTGATTTTGGGGTTATCTCACCGAAAATAAGTACAAGTATAGTGATTATGCCTGTGGCAATGCCGGCGGCTAAACTTGTATTGTGCGCCATTCCGAGTTTATTTTCACATATTTTATATGCAAAAGATGTGGATAATGAGGATGCGGACAGATTGACTACATTGTTGCAGATAAGAATCGCGCTCAGCATCTTGGTAGGATTGGTTATAAGCCTGTTTACGGTAGCGGCGCGTTTGTTGCCCTCCTCAGCAAGGCTTCTTATCTTCATGCGTCCTACAGTCGTAAGGGCAGTTTCTGCCGAAGAAAAAAATGCAGATAAGATCAATAGTACAAAAAGCAGTATAATCGTCGCGACGTCACTGGGATCCAAAAATTATCATCTCCAATATCATTATAATTTTAAATTGATAATCACTATTTTACAATAGCGTATTACTTATGTCAAGCACCGGAAGAAGACAGGCCTCATAATTAAGCCAGAGCCTGTCTTTTTCTTGCCATTTCATCATTGTCAAGGTATTCATCGTAAGTGGATACTTTATCGATCATGCCGTTAGGCGTTATTTCAATGATCCTGTTTGCAATAGTCTGGATAAACTGGTGGTCCTGCGATGTAAAGAGTACTACGCCGGGGAATTTTATAAGCCCGTTATTGAGCGCGGTTATGCTTTCCATATCGAGGTGGTTTGTAGGTTCATCCATTATAAGTACGTTGGAGCCGAGCATCATCATTTTTGAAAGCATGACGCGGACGCGTTCCCCTCCTGAAAGTACGTTGACCTTTTTTAAGCCGTCGTCGCCGGAGAATAACATGCGTCCGAGGAAACCTCTTACATAAGTCGCATCCTTTTCGGGAGAGAACGGCATAAGCCAGTCTACGATAGTTTCTTCCCTGCTGAAATATTCCGTATTATCTTTCGGGAAATATGAATTGGAAGTAGTTACTCCCCATTTGTATGAACCGCTGTCAGGTTCAAGCTCGCCGGCAAGTATTTTAAATAACGTGGTGATCGCAAGCGTCTGGTTGCCGACGAAGGCGATTTTGTCGTCGTGTCCGCATGTGAACGAGATATCCTTTAAGACTTCGGTCCCGTCGATCGTCTTGCAGAGATTTTCCACGGTAAGGACTTCGTTTCCTATTTCGCGGTTTGGCTTGAAATCTATATACGGATATTTCCTGCTTGAAGGACGTATCGTATCAAGTTCAATCTTTTCAAGGGCGCGTTTCCTGGAAGTTGCCTGCTTTGATTTGGAGGCGTTTGCGCTGAACCTCTGTATGAATTCCTGGAGTTCCTTGATCTTTTCTTCTTTTTTCTTGTTGGCTTCCTTCATCTGCTTTATCATAAGCTGGCTTGACTCATACCAGAAATCGTAATTGCCGGCGTACAGCTCGATTTTGGCGTAATCGATGTCCGCGGTATGCGTGCATACTTTATTGAGGAAATATCTGTCGTGGGATACGACTATTACGGTGTTGTCGAAATTGATCAGAAATTCCTCAAGCCACCTTATGGCGTCCAGGTCAAGGTGGTTTGTAGGCTCGTCGAGAAGCAGTATGTCAGGGTTTCCGAACAATGCTTTTGCAAGGAGGACCTTTACTTTAAGCGCCGCTTCGAGCTCGTTCATATATTTGTAGTGGAATTCGGTATCGATCCCGAGTCCGTTAAGCAAAGAAGCCGCGTTTGATTCGGCTTCCCAGCCGTCCATCCCGGCAAATTCGGCTTCGAGCTCGCTTGCCCGTATTCCGTCCTCATCGGAAAAATCTTCTTTTGCGTATATTGCCTCTTTTTCTTTCATGATCTCATACAGACGGGCGTTTCCCATAATAACTGTATCGAGTACGGGATATTCGTCATATTTGAAATGGTCCTGCTCAAGTACGGAAATCCTCTGTCCGGGTGTTACGGTAATCTCGCCTTTGTTGGGCTCAAGTTCACCGGCAAGGATTTTTAAAAATGTGGACTTTCCGGCTCCGTTTGCGCCGATAAGCCCGTAGCAGTTGCCCTCTGTGAATTTTATATTAACTTCTTCAAATAATGGTTTTTTGCCAAAACGTAAAGTAACGTTGCTTGCCTGAATCATAGTAATATCCTTTCCAAATAAAAAATAATTAAAAAAATACGCACATAAAGTTATTTTAACCGAATATATAAAATTTGCAACTGTTTTTTTGAATGTCGCTGTGATATAATTAGAAAAGCCGCAGTTTGCGGATGCGGCGGTTAATTTGTTTGACAGGAGAAATAATATATATGATAAAGACGGATGAATTGGAGATAAAGGCAGGCAGGGGATTCCCGTTAGGAGTATCGGCAGATGAAAACGGAGTGCAGTTTTCGGTCGCGCTTGCTTTTGCGGACACATGTACGCTGATCTTATATGATAAGTTAAAAAAGACGGAACCTGTTTGCGTGAAACTTGATGAGACCTATAAGGTCGGGGATATATTCAGCTGTATAATTTCCGCGGACGGTATAAGAGAAAGTCGTTTGGACTGTGAATATATGTATGAAGTAAACGGCAGGCTTTATGCCGATCCCTATGCCGGACTTATAAGGGGAAGGGATAGTTTCGGAAAAAAGGGCAAAGAGCTGCGCTGCGGGTTTGCTCTTGATAAGTATGACTGGACAGGCGAAAAGCGTCCGCGCATTTCTTATGATGAAATGATATTATACCGTATGCATGTGCGCGGATTTACCAAGCATAAAAGTTCAGGGACGGCAAACCGCGGAACGTTTGCCGGCGTATCGGAAAAGGCCGGTTATCTTAAGGAACTGGGCGTTAACGCGGTGCTGCTTCTTCCTGCGTATGACTTTAATGAGATAATGGATGATGCCGATGCGTTTGGTATGCCCGAACATATACCCGGTACGGATGCGGATATAAGGACTTCGGATATTAAGGTTAATTACTGGGGCTATACGGGCGACTGCGCTTATTTTGCGCCTAAAGCGTCATATGCCGCATCTCCCGGCAGCTGTGTGAGGGAATTTAAAGATATGGTTAAGGTACTGCACTCTGCCGGAATAGAAGTGCTTCTTGATATGCATTTTGCAAAAGATATGGGTTACGGCATGATCCTTGATTGTCTCAGGCACTGGGTATATGAATATCATATAGACGGTTTTAAGATCAATTCCGACGTCGTATCCGAAGAACTTGTAAAAAGCGATGACACGCTTAAGTCGGTCAAATTCATTTCCTGCTACTGGAAACGGGAAAATCTTGACGGCAGGCTTGCGGATTATAATGACGGGCGGATGATCAATATAAGAAGGTTCATACTCGGCGAGGAGGGACAGGCCTCCGAATATGCGGCGAACTACGAGCCCGCGCATGACGGCTGCAAAAGCATATGGTATGCGGCGGACATCAATGGCTTTACCCTTATGGACTCGGTGTCTTATGAGCGTAAGCATAACGAGGCCAACGGGGAAAACGGGCTTGACGGAACGGATTATAATTACAGTTCCAATTACGGTACGGAAGGTACCGCAAGGAAAAAAAGCATAAATGAAATGAGGAGAAAGCAGATAAAAAATGCGCTGACTCTTTTGATGATATCGCAGGCGACGCCGATGATACTTGCGGGAGATGAGTTCGGCAATTCGCAGAAAGGAAATAATAACGCGTATTGCCAGGATAATGCGGTATCCTGGCTTGACTGGGAACTTCTTCGCAAAAACAGCGGGATCTTTGAGTATGTAAAGAGCCTGATACAGATGAGGAAAGAATACATTATCGGAAAAAGGGCAAAAAGAGGAAATACAGCCGCAGAGAATAATAACGATATGCCCGAGATATCTTTTCACGGCGTGCTTCCGTGGATTTTTGATTATGCGCCTTACAGCAGGACGCTTGGGATCATGTTAAGCGGATGCGGTCTGTATATCGCGATAAATATGAACAGATGCGATGAAACATTCCAGCTTCCAATACTTTCAAATGATACTAAGTGGGAAGAGATGCTTTGGACGGAGAAAAAACCTGAAATAAAGTGGGAGCGGGGAATACAAAAAAGTGTGATTTACGCCGGAACTGTGGCAATATATAAAAGCGCCGCAAAAGATTAAGAGGAAGAAAGAAACATATGACGGGGAGGGGTTATCGTGGATATTAAGAAGATCTTTGCGCTGCTGCCGCGCAGACAGAAAAGATTGTTTCCGGTCATTATATGCCTGCTCTGCATATCCGCAGTATTAAGCCAGCTTACGCCTTTGGCGGTAGGATATCTTACAGACAGGATACTTGCGGAAGCAGACGTTGCTTTTATGTCTGTGCTCCCGGTACTTTTGGTTATCCTTGCGGTAAATGTTATCAATGAGATCATAAAAGTCGCGCGCCGGCTTGTCGTGGAAGATACGGCTACCCAGGCCGAAAAGAATGCAAGGCGAAAAGCGGCGGCTTCGCTTCTTACAGCGCCGTTGTCGTATTTCCGCAGCCATATGACCGGAAATATACACGGCAGGCTGAACAGGAGCCTTGACGGCACGGTTAAGCTCATTAAGCTTATGCTTATGGACTTTGCTCCCGCAGTTACTACCGGCATAGCGGCAATAGTTACTATATTTTTGCGCCTGCCGTTTTTTGTTGCCTGTTTTGTGATACTTGTTATCCCTGTGGGGACGTTCATTGTATTTCGCCAGATAAGCACGCAGAAAGGGATACGGGTTGAACTGCTGAATACGAAAGCGGGACTGGACGGGACCGTGGTGGAACTTTTGGGAGGCATTGAGACGATACGCGCCCTTGACGGCGCGGGGGATGAAGAGGAGCGTATACTTCTTCGCTCCGAGAAACTGCGGGAAAAGGAAATGAAACATCATAGGTCAATGGCGTTTTATGACTGCCTGAAATTTATCAACGAAGCGGTTTTCAGCGTGCTTGTTATAGGGATATCTGTATTTCTTGCCTCCAAGGGAGTAATATCCGTAGGTACCGTGCTTACCGCATATCTGTGCTTTACGCAGCTTACGGGACCGCTGCGCGAGCTTCATCGTATCCTTGACGAGTTTTCGGAGTGTATGGTGTTGGCAAAAGACTATTTTAATATTTCGGAGCTTCCCATAGATTTTTCATATCAAGCTGATGAAAGCAGGTCAGCCATACCGCAGGAAAGCGGAATAGAAATGGAAAACGTGAGCTTTTCGTATCCGGAAAAACCGGAACAATTGATCTTAAAAGAGGTGTGCCTGTGTATTCCGGAAGGAATGTTTCTCGGCATTGCCGGACCGAGCGGATGCGGCAAATCTTCCCTTATCAAGGTTATTGATAAGCTGGAGCAGGCAAAAGGGGACATAAGGATCGGGGATACGGCGCTTGAGGATATTTCGAGAGGAGACCTTGCAAAAACGATAGCGCTTGTTCCGCAGACGCCGTTTATAATAGCCGATACGGTATTTCGCAATATCTGCTACGGAATGAAGCGGGAAGTATCTTTGGAAGAAGTAAAGGCTGCCGCCGCTAAGGCAAATATCGCGGCGGATATAGAAAAACTCCCCGGCGCTTATGATTTTGTACTGTCAGAGGGCGGGGCGAACCTTTCGGGAGGACAGAGGCAGCGTATAGCGCTTGCGCGCATTTTCCTTCGCAAACCGAAAATTTTAATCTTAGATGAGGCAACCTCGGCGTTAGACAATACTTCCGAAAGGCTTATACAGGCCGAGATAGAAAACCTGAAAAAAGACGCGGGGACAACCGTTATTTCAATTGCGCACCGCCTTACAACGCTGCAGAACTGCGATGAGATTATCGTTATGGACAAAGGAAGGATCGCGCAGAGGGGAACTTTTGGTGAATTAAGGAATGTTCCGGGAATTTTTCGCGATATGGCAATGGGAGTGTTAAAGTAAATTGCTATTTGTCGTAAAATATTATATAATACTGGATAATGCGTCATAAAATACGTTTATTGGAAATAATAAGAGGGGAAGATACATATGAAACAATTGTTAAGTAAGAAAGCAGGGCTTATATTTATTGCGGTTCAGTTTCTTATAACGGCAGGATTTATAGGGCTGTTGTTATATATAGATATGATCCCGTTAAAGTATACGGGAGCTGCCGTTATCGCGCTGGTATTTATAATGCTTTATACATTTTTCAGCCAGATGTCGAAAAGACTGTATATTCTTGGACGCGTGCTCTCCGGGATTTTCTGCGTTTTAATATTTGTCGGGGCCGGATATCTGTGGAGAGCTTACGGGGCGATAAACAATATGTCTGATTCCAATGTTAAGATAGACGAACTTTCGGCGATAGTGCTTGCAGACGACCCCGCGCAGACTATTGATGATGTAGGGGACTACAGTTTCGGCATAGTATCCGTGCAGGGAAGGGAATATACCGATTCAATGATCGAGTCCGTGCAGTCCGATCTCGGAAAGACGATCCGTACGGCGGAATATGGCGATATGCTTTCGCTTGTTGACGCGCTTTATGCAAAGGAAACGGGAGTAATAATATTTAATGAAGCCTACAGGGAAATGGTTAAAGAGCAGTATGAAGACTTTGATACGCAGACAAGGGTGCTCGGCAGCCATCAGGTCCAGACTGTTGTTAATGTTGAAGAGGAAGACGACGACATAGATTTTGAAGAGCTGAAAAAACCTTTCATAATGTATCTGAGTGGAATAGACGTATATGGCGAGTTATCTAAGACAAGCCGAAGCGATGTTAATATAATTGCTGTGATAAACCCCGAAACGGAACAGATACTGCTTGTGAATACGCCGAGGGATTATTTCATCCCGCTGTCTATTTCAAACGGAGTAAGGGATAAACTTACGCACGCGGGACTGTACGGCGTGGATGTATCGATAGAAACCCTTGAAATGCTGTATGATATAGATATCGATTATTATATGAGGGTCAATTTCTCAGGTCTTAAGAATATAGTAGACGCGCTTGGAGGAGTAAGGGTATACTCCGACTATACGTTTACTTCTGACTGGGGACCAAGCTTTAAAAAGGGGTATAATAAGGTTAACGGCAAGGAAGCGCTTGCATTCTGCCGTCAAAGACATCATTTCCCTGACGGTGATAACCAGAGAGGAAGGAACCATCAGCATATGATAGCGGCTATCATGGACAAGGCTACGTCGCCCAAGATCATTACGAAATTCTCTAAACTGATGAAGAGCCTTGAGGATTCGTTTGAGACCAATATGAAAACAAAGAAGATCGCCAAATATGTCAAATACCAGATGGCGGAGAATCCGAACTGGAATATAGATTCGGTAAGCGTGACCGGTTCGGGAGGATACGAGTGGTGCTATTCTATAAGGGAGGCACCGGGCAGGATAATCCCATGGATAATGTATGAAGATGAGAGCAGCGTCGAAAAGGCAAAAGACGCGATACAGACTATCCTTGACGGAGGTAAGCTTAATTCCGATAAAAACAAAAAAGATAAGGCAAAGGAGACCAAACAGCCGGATAAAACGGAAAAACCGGATAATAATAACTAAAAACAGAAAGCAGGGATATTATGGAAAAAGCAAAAGTATATTTTACGAAAAACATCACGCCTGAAAAAGTTATTGAAATGTATAAGATGCTTGACACCCCGCTTCCCGGAAAGGTTGCGGTAAAGGTCCATTCGGGCGAGGCGGGGAATCAGAATTACCTGCGCCCCGAATTCATGAAGCCTATGGTGGAATATGTAAAGGGCACTATTGTTGAGTGCAATACCGCATATGCAGGGGAACGCAATTCGACGAAGAAGCATGAGAAACTTATGGCCGACCATGGCTGGAGCAAATATTTTGACGTGGATATCATGGATGCCGAAGGACCCGATCTTGCGCTTGATATCCCAAACGGAAAAGTCCTTAAAAAGAATATGGTCGGCAAAAATATCGTTAATTATGATTCCATGCTCGTATTGTCGCATTTTAAAGGACACCCTGTCGGAGGGTACGGCGGAGCTATAAAGCAGCTTTCAATCGGATGCGCTTCGACGGTCGGAAAGTGCCTTATCCATTCGGGAGGAACCGTTACTGATCAGAATATAGTATGGGATAATATGGCCGAACAGCATGTGTTTTGCGAAGCTATGGCGGACGCCGCAGAGAGCGTGGCGGAATATTTTAAAGGCAGGATAGCTTATGTAAATATGATGTGCAACCTGTCTGTAGACTGCGACTGCTGTGAAGTTGCGGAAGATCCGTGTATGTCCGATATAGGTATACTTTCATCGCTTGACCCGGTTGCGCTTGATAAGGCATGTATGGATCTTATTTACAGATCTGAAGATAAAGGAAGGGATCATTTCCTTGAGAGGGTCGAATCCAGGCATGGGACCCATACGATAGATGCGGCGGCCAAACTTGGTTTTGGTACGAAGGAATATGAGCTTATCGTATGTGATTAAGGCATATGGAAAATATTTTATTAGCACTCACCTTTTGTGAGTGCTAAATTTTTCTTGACATTGTACTTTAGCGGAGTTATTATATCTGATAAATAAAAAAACCGGATAGGAGAGATTGATATGACAGAAGAACAGGGAAATTTATCAATTGATTCAGAAAACATATTTCCTATAATCAAAAAATGGCTGTATTCAGACCATGACATATTTGTAAGGGAGCTTGTATCGAACGGCTGCGACGCCATTACCAAGCTTAAAAAACTGGATATAATAGGCGAGATATCGCTTCCCGATGATTACAAGCCGAAGATTACCGTAACGGTAAGCCCGGAAGATAAAACGATCGTATTTGAAGATAACGGTATCGGAATGACGGCTGACGAAGTAAAGGAATATATTAACCAGATAGCATTTTCGGGCGCGGCTGATTTCCTTGAAAAATATAAGGATAAAACCAATGACGAGCAGATAATAGGACACTTTGGACTTGGATTTTATTCAGCGTTCATGGTTGCCGACCGCGTAAGCATCGATACGCTGTCATACAGCGAAGGGGCGGAAGCCGCATATTGGGAATCGGACGGCGGTATGGAGTACGTCATGAAAGACGGTACCCGTACGGAAGTCGGAACGTCCATAACATTGTATCTGAATGATGATACAGCTGAATTTTCCAATGAATACAGAGTGCGCGAAGTGCTTGAAAAGTACTGTTCGTTTATGCCTGTGGAGATATTCCTTGAGAAAAAGGGACAGGAACAGCAGTATGAGACAATAGACGCAGAGGATGTAAGGGAAGACGACGTTGTAGTTGAGACTATAATCGAAGAAGCTAAGACTGAGGAACGTGAGAACGAAAACGGCGAAAAAGAGACGGTTGAAGTATCTCCAAGAAAGGAAAAAGCAAAGATCAACAAACGTCCCGTATCGATAAGCGATACGAACCCTCTCTGGATGAAACATCCGAATGATGTGACTGACGATGAATACAAGGAATTTTTCAGAAAAGTGTTCAGGGATTATAAGGAGCCGCTGTTTTGGATACACCTGAATATGGATTATCCTTTTAACCTTAAAGGAATATTATATTTCCCGAAAGTAAATACGGAATATGATAACCTTGAAGGCGTAATAAAATTATATAACAATCAGGTATTTATAGCTGATAACATTAAAGAGGTCATCCCGGAATTCCTTATGCTGCTTAAAGGCGTTATAGACTGTCCGGACCTTCCGCTTAACGTATCGAGAAGCGCGCTTCAGAACGACGGATTTGTTAAAAAGATATCCGATTATATTACCAAGAAAGTCGCTGATAAGCTGTCGGGAATGTATAAGGTAGACAAAGAAAATTACGAGAAGTTCTGGGACGACATAAGCCCGTTTATCAAATACGGATGCCTTAAGGATGATAAATTCAGGGAGAAGATGAAGGATTACGTGATATTTAAGAACCTGGACGAGAAATATCTTACGCTTCCCGAATATCTGGAAAATGTATATGGCAGTGAAGAAGACGATAAGGAAAAAGACGGGGAAGAGGCAGAAAAAACAGAAGAAACGCCGGATACGGACAATGAAAAGCCTTCAGACGACAGCGAAGAAGAAAAGCCTAAGAAGAAAGTATATTATGTTACCGATATGGTGCTTCAGAGCCAGTATGTCAATATGTTCCGTGAACAGAACCTTGACGCCCTTGTTCTTACGCATAATATAGACCAGCCTTTTATCCAGCAGCTTGAGCAGTTCGAAGAGGGAATATCCTTCCAGAGGATTGATTCGGGAGTAAACGACGAGTTTGAAGAAAAAGCGGAAGGAAAAGACTGGGATAAGCTTACAAAGAAGCTTACCGATATATTTAAGAAAGCGCTTAAGAACGATAAGCTTACCGTAGAGGTAAAGAAGCTTAAGAATGAAAAAGTAGCTTCCATGATAACGCTGTCTGAAGAAACAAGGCGTATGCAGGATATGATGAAGATGTACGCCGCAGGCGGCATGGCAATGGGAATGGACGATATGTTCTCAGGCGGAGAGACGCTTGTGCTTAACGCCAACAATGAGCTTGTCAAGTATATACTTGAGAACAAGAAGAGCGAGAATACCGAATTGTTCTGCAAACAGCTTTATGACCTTGCGATGATAAGCAACAAACCGCTTTCACCGGAAGCAATGACAGAATTTGTAGCCAGAAGCAATGAGATCATGATGCTCCTTACAAAGTAAGTAAATAAATAAACCCTGTATCATAAACATGCCAATCGATATGGTACAGGGTTTTAATTTTACGGCTTTGCTTCCTTTACAGCGGGGAAAGCCCGAGATAATCAAGCAGTCCCGCATATATCCCGTAAGCAAACTGGTACTGGTCGTATCTTAATTTCAGGGAATCCTCATAATTGGTTATATAAGCAAGCTCAACAAGTACGGCAGGCATCGATGTATTCCTAAGCACATACAGAGAAGGGTTCTGGTATACGCCGTTATTTTTTGTGCCTGTGCGTCTTACTATTTCGCTTACTATGGATTCGCCGAGATAATATGCGGAAGAAGCGGAAGAATATACATAAGCTTCGGTTCCGTTGATATTGGGATTGGTATTGGCGTTGCAGTGTATGCTTATAAAATAGTCGGCAGGCCATTCATTTGCTTCTGAGGTCCTTATCCTGAGGCTTGACGAATTGTTATAGCCCACGTTTGCATCTATCGATGCCCTGGAAGTCCTGACTTCAAACCTGTAGTCGGAGCTTAATATGTCGGACAGGTAGGCGCCGACCATATATGTGATATCCTGTTCATATAATCCGAAACCTTCCGCGCCGGCATTTACGCTTGCACCATGTCCCTGGTCAACATATATTTTTATCGCCATTATTGTCACCACAAATTTATTTGTTATAATATATGCATAATAATAAAAAATGGTACGAAGGGAGAAGTTAATATGGCAGGAATCATCATTATAATGGCAGGTTTGCTTATAAGCACCATAGATATAAATGCAGTGGTGCTCTGCGCTTATCCGGAATATGAGATCATATACGACGATCTGGGGCTGGGAGAAGTTATACAGAAATATGTTGCGAACAATATGCTGGGAGATGCTCTGCGCCTTGACATACTGCCGGATATACTGGGTTATGCGCTTATGGCGGTCGGAGCGGGCATGCTTATAAAATATAATAAGAAATTCATACGGGTATATATACCGCTTGCGATCACTGCGGCATTATATATATTTGTTGATGTAAGCCCGTTTTTGTATACCGGAAAGAACCTTATAGTATACGCGCTGGCGGCGTCGTTTATACAGCTTCTTGCCGAACTGTATATGGAGCGCAGGCTCATATATACTATTGCGGATACGACAAGCGACCTTCCGAATGAAAGAGATACCGTGCTTATGAAATTCGGATGGGTAGGCTCAGCGCTGTGCCGGGCGTTTTTATATTTCATCGTGCTTGTCGGACTGGCGCGGTGGATCATAATAACGTATGCGGCAGTACAGCTTGGATTTATGATATTCTGCCTCAACAGGATGTTTCGCTGCAGGCACTATCTGGCGGTCAGGAACTGATCCTGAAATTGCCGCATTATTTTAAGAGTACTTATCGATAAGTTCTTTGGTGCATTGTTTAACTTTATTTAGATACTCAAAATAACCGTCTAAAAGAGGCGTTATGCCGGCAACATCGTTTTCTTTGCCCATGGTTTCAAGTTTAAGGGAAAGCTTTGCAAGTTTATTTGCCGATACGATAGCTGCAACGCCTTTAAGACCGTGCACTTCGATTACAAATGTCTTCATGTCGTCAGGGAAGGCATTTTTTATTGTTTCCTGTTTCTGACCTATCGTAGTGTAAAAGTTTTTGAGAGTCTTTATATATATAGGCATCGAACCTATGCGGTTAAGCCCTTCGTTAAAATCTATCTCACTGCAGTCTTCCGGCAGTTTTACATTATTACACTCGTCGTCGCCGTCTTCATCCGTTACCCTGTACTCTACTATAGGAGAGTCCTTGGAAGGTTTGAGCCATTTTAGGAGTTTGCTGTTAAGCGAGCGCATTTCAAGAGGCTTAGGTATGAAATCCTGGAATCCCATTTTGATAAATACCTCTTTTGCGCCGCGGGACGCGTTGGCGGTAAGGACTATGACCGGAAGGGTTTTGTACTTGTGGTCTTTAAGTTTCCTTATGGCGCGGAGCGTTTCCTCGCCGTCCATGCCCGGCATCATATGATCCATGAATACAAGGTCATAGTCTGCCGCCTGTATCATTTCAAGCGCTTTTTCGCCGGACTCGGCGCAGTCGACATGCATTTTATAAGGCTTCATGACAGCGGCGGCTACCTGAAGGTTCATGTCGTTATCATCTACGATAAGGACGCGTTTGTCAGGCATGGTGTGTATAAAGAAAGCTTTTCCTATATTGTAGTTTTTACCGTAACGTTTTTTGTTTTTGCATAAATATGAGTATATATGCAGTGAGAATAAAGGCACGAATATAGTCTGTTCTTCATCTATCAATTCGGTATGGTTGTAAACGAGCGTTATAACCTTAGTATTTTCAGGAACGTTTCCTTCCTCGGAAAGCATTGAAGTGGTCGCGTGGTCTGCCAATATAAAGTCGTAAGTTCCTTCGGAAAGCTTGCTGCTGAATTCATAATTGTCAGAAGCTATCGTATACCTGACATGCGCCTGGTCCAAACACCTGGAATAATATTTTTTAAGTATGGGCGAATGTTCCAGGATGAGTATGTTCTTATATGGTTTTTCAGGCTCGTACTTAGGGATGAGCGGCTCGGTCTTTGCCATTCTCTGCATTATTTTTACCGTAAATTCAGAACCCTTGCCGTATTCGGAGCTGACGGTTATGTTTCCGTGCATAAGGTCCACAAACTGCTTTACGATAGTCATTCCAAGTCCGGTTCCTTCTACTTTGCTGTTCTTTTTGGAATCAAAGCGGGAATAGCTGTCAAACAGGTGGTCGATATTGTCTTTTGAGATTCCGATGCCGGTATCTTTTACCGATACTATAAGGTTTAACGACGCCTGGTTTATCGGTTCGCAGTCTATAGTTATCAGGATATAGCCTTTGTGGGTATATTTTACCGCGTTGGTCACGATATTGCTGAGAAGCTGGCGCACTCTTAACAGATCGCCTATCATATAGCGCGGAACCTGCGGCGAAACATATGTGATAAATTCGACGGGTTTGTTGTGAAGCCTTACCGAAGCAATCGTAGTAAGGTCGTAAATAATAGATTCAAATTCATATTCTTCTTCAACAAGTTTGAACTTGCCCGCTTCGATCTTGCTCATATCCAGGATATCGTTGATCATTGCAAGCATATTGTTCCCGGCTTCCGATATATAAGATACTTCTCTGAGCTGTCCGTTTTTAAGATCGGATTTGGAAAGTATCTCGCTTACGCCCATTATTGTATTAAGAGGGGTTTTAAGTTCATGGCTGAGCTTGGCAAGCATCATTGATTCGCTTTCGGCAACTCTCTGGCTTCTTGCCTCTCTCGATATAGGGACGACATATATAAGTATCGATATCATGACTACCAGGATAAACAGTATATTAAAAAATGTAAGGAATGCGCCGTCGTAACGCGTATCTTTGTATACGGGGTTTATGACAACCGACGTGTACAGCGACCAGTCGGAAAAGACGTTATAGGTATGGTAAATATAACGTATTATATTATGTTCTGTATAAGAATATACGTTGTCGGGAGAGGATTTGTCTACGGGGGTAAGCTGTCCGTAAAGGTCGTGGTTGGTGATAAGGTCTTGTAATGAAGTCAGATTTTTGTACTCATTGCTGTAATTGGTACATGCGAGTACGTTGTTCTGCTTATCAATAAGAAGGACCTGTATGATGCTTGTGTCAAACTCGTATGAATTGATTACCGACTCAGGACTTATGAAGCCGCATACGACAGCGGATATCTTATTGCTTCCGAATAAGGTAAGCGGTTTTGATATCACTATCTTTGGCTCGTTATCCCGCGATAAGATCCCGGTAGTAGTAGTGACTGACTTGCCTTGGTATGCGCACTGCGTAAAAAAGTTTTCGTTTTTTACGTCTATTGCGGTGCTGCTCCCGGTTATATGCATATTGCCGGACATATCGGCTATACCGTAGGTTATATCGGGGGATGTGATTGAAAAATCATTTATATAATCAATACGGCTTTCATCGGTTTTTACGTGCGAAAGGATATTTGTGACCGCCGAGATGTTATTTTCATGGTTCCTTATTCCGGCGGACATATTGTTTGCTATAGTGGAGGTAAGCTTTCCGATACTTTTATAGGATATCAGCTTTGCCGAATTTGCAAGATTATTGCTGATGCGCACATTGTTCCATATAGTAAATATTGTAATTATCGTTACGGTTATTATCATTATTATGAGCCTTACCGGATGAAAGTTAAGTTTGTGCTGCTTTATCATATTACAACGCTCCCCATAAAAAAAATATATAAACAGTATATCAGAAAAAATTAATATTGTATATATTTGTCTTTATATTCTTTATACACTTGAATTTATTATGTATATATAGTATATTTTATATTAATAAAATAGGGGGAAAGTGACAAATGGAGGAACATGGAAAAAGGAATTCATTTAAGGGTTCCATAGGTTTCGTGATGGCGGCGGCAGGCAGCGCTGTCGGACTTGGAAATATATGGAGATTTCCGTATCTTGCCGCCAAAGACGGCGGAGGAATATTTCTGGCAGTCTATATAATTCTGGCGCTTACATTCGGGTTTGCGCTTCTTGCAACAGAGATTACAATAGGAAGAAAGACAAGGCAGAGTCCGCTTACGGCATATTCCAAATTAAAGAAGGGCTGGGGATTTCTGGGGATCATTTCATGCGTTATCCCTGCGATCATCATGCCTTATTACTGCGTAATAGGCGGCTGGGTAGTAAAATATTTCACCGTGTTCATAAGCGGAAACGGAGTACAGGCGGCTGCGGACGATTATTTTTCGGGTTATATCACCAAGGAAGCAGAGCCGATAATATTTATGGCCGTATTCCTTATGATATCTGCGTTTATCGTATTTAGAGGGGTAAATAAGGGGATAGAGTCTTTTTCAAAGGTCATGATGCCGATATTATTTTTAATGATAATCGGTATTTCGTTATTCTCATTAACGATCAGCCATACCGATGCGGAAGGGATCACAAGGAAAGGCTTAGAAGGGTTTAAGGTATATCTTATACCCGATCTTACCGGCATGACGCTTGAAAAATTCGTAAATGTATTTATTGATGCCCTGGGGCAGCTGTTTTTCAGCCTGAGCGTCGCAATGGGCATTATGGTTGCATATGGTTCGTATGTTAAAGACGGCGACAATATAGGGAAGTCGATTAACCGGATAGAGATATTTGATACGGCGGCAGCGTTGTTTGCGGGCGCAATGATCGTTCCCGCGGTCTATGTATTTATGGGAACCGAGGGGATGTCGCAGGGACCGGGACTTATGTTTGTATCGCTTCCGAAGATATTTAACGCGATGGGCGCGGCGGGAACGGTAATAGGCTGCATATTCTTTGCCATGGTTTTGTTTGCGGCGTTTACAAGCGCGGTATCGATAATGGAAGCGGTTGTTTCAAGCTTTATGGACAAGTTCGGGCTTTCAAGAAAGGCAGCCTGCATAACAGAAATGCTTATTGCGCTTGCGGGAGGAATAATAGTATGCCTCGGATATAATAAATGGTATTTTGAATTTACGCTTCCGAACGGGACGAAAGCGCAGATCCTTGATATCATGGATTATGTGAGCAATAACTGCCTGATGCCTATAGTCGCGCTTGGAACGTGCATACTGATAGGCTGGGTAGTTAAGCCTAAAACCATAATAGACGAGGTTGAAAAGAACGGGCACAGATTCGGGAGAAAAGGACTGTATATCGTTATGATAAAATATCTTGCACCGATTTTTCTGATGCTGCTTCTTGCCAAAACTATACTTCCGGCATAAGCATTTTAATGCAAAAAATACTTGTTAAAGTACCATATACTTGTTATACTGTATTTGATTGGAAATTATATGTTTTTAAATATATTTTAGAAAGGGATGTTTAGGGATTATGTTATCAGAATTGAAAGAAAAGGTTTATAAGGCCAATATGGAGCTTTGGGAAAAAGGAATGGTTATATACACCTGGGGAAACGTAAGCGGCATAGACAGCGACAAAGGTCTTGTGGTAATTAAACCAAGCGGTGTTGATTACGGTTCGATGCAGCCTGAGGATATGGTTGTTGTGGACCTTAACGGAAACGTTGTCGAAGGCAAGTTAAGACCGTCTTCAGACACGCCGACGCATATTGTCCTGTACAAGGCTTATCCTCAGATAGGAGGGGTCGTACATACTCATTCGGTGAATGCCGTAGCGTTTGCGCAGGCAGGAAAGCCGATCCCTGCGCTCGGCACAACACATGCGGATTATTTCTTTGGTGATATCCCTTGTACGAGAAGCCTTACGGCCGAGGAAGTTAAAGAAGCTTATGAGATCAATACGGGAAATGTTATAGTCGAGACATTTGAAGGAAAAGATCCTATGGCTATCCCGGGCGTGGTTGTTAAGAACCACGGACCGTTTTCATGGGGCAAGTCTCCCGAAGATGCGGTATATAATGCGGTAGTTATGGAGAAAGTTGCAGAGATGGCGCGCATCACTTATACGATCAATCCGGATACGCCGTCCGCGCCGCAGTATATGCTTGATAAGCATTATTACAGGAAGCATGGACCGAATGCATATTATGGACAGTCAGGGGAGCACTAAAAGCTGTCTGTTTATGTGAAATATATTTAGGAAAGGTGAAATAAAATGGATAATTTAGAATTGAAAAAAACTGCAAATGAAGTCCGTAAAGGCATTGTAACGGCAGTTCACAGTGCAAAATCAGGACATCCGGGCGGTTCCTTATCGGCAGCAGATATATACACATATCTGTACTTTAAGGAAATGAATATTGACCCGAAGGATCCAAGAAAACCGGACAGGGACAGGTTTGTATTGTCGAAGGGACATACGGCGCCGGGATATTATTCAACGCTTGCGAACAGGGGATTTTTCCCGGTTGAGGATCTTACAACGCTTCGTCATACAGGTTCTTACCTTCAGGGACATCCCAATATGAACGAGATTCCGGGAGTCGATATGTCGAGCGGTTCACTCGGACAGGGAATATCCGCAGCAGTAGGAATGGCTCTTTCGGCAAAACTTTCAAATGAATCCTACAGGGTATATACCCTTTTGGGAGACGGGGAGATCCAGGAAGGACAGGTCTGGGAGGCTGCGATGTTTGCAGGACACAGACAGCTTGACAATCTTGTGGTAATAGTTGATAATAACGGACTCCAGATTGACGGCAATATTGCTGACGTATGTTCACCATATCCGATAGACAAGAAGTTTGAGGCATTTAATTTCAATGTGATCAATATTTCAGGTCATGATTTTGAACAGATCGAGGCTGCATTTACACAGGCAAGGCAGACCAAGGGCAAACCTACGGCAATTATTGCAAAGACGGTTAAAGGCAAAGGCGTATCATATATGGAGAATAATGCGGGATGGCATGGAAAGGCTCCTAATGATGAAGAATATGCTATAGCAATGAAAGATTTAGAGAAAGCAGGTGAAGAGCTGTGTCAGAAGTAAAAATGATCGCAACCAGACAGAGTTATGGTAATGCTCTTGCAGAGTATGGTGCAGAATATGAAAATCTTGTAGTACTTGACGCTGACCTTGCGGGCGCTACGCAGACAGGTATATTTAAAAAGGCGTTTCCTGAAAGACATATAGACTGCGGTATAGCAGAGTGCAATATGGCAGGTATTGCAGCAGGACTTGCTACTACGGGCAAGATACCTTTTATGAGTTCTTTTGCAATGTTTGCGGCAGGACGCGCTTTTGAGCAGGTTCGTAATTCAATAGGATATCCGCATCTTAATGTCAAGATCGGCGCTACTCATGCAGGCATCTCGGTAGGTGAAGACGGCGCGTCGCACCAGTGCTGTGAGGACGTTGCCCTCATGAGGACTATTCCGGGAATGACTGTTATAGTACCGTCAGATGATGTTGAAGCGAAAGCGGCGGTAAAGGCTGCAATCGAGATGGAAGGACCTTGTTATCTCAGGTTCGGAAGGCTTGCGGTACCTGTAATTAACGATAATGACGATTATTCGTTTGAGATAGGCAAAGGTATTGTCCTTCGTGAAGGAAAGGAGGTTGCCCTTATTGCTTCGGGACTTGAAGTTGCGGAGACACTTTCGGCAGCAGAAAAACTTGCCAAAGACGGAATAGATGCAAAAGTAGTAAATATCCATACGATCAAACCGCTTGATGAGGAACTTGTTATTGCTTCTGCAAAGGAAACAGGAAAAGTCGTAACTATTGAGGAACATTCCGTAATAGGCGGACTTGGAAGCGCAGTATGCGACGTCCTTTCTGAAAAACTTCCTACAAAAGTACTTAAGATCGGTGTAAATGATACATTTGGCGAATCAGGCCCGGCAAAAGAACTTATCAAAAAGTACGGACTTGATGCAGACAGCATTTATGAAAAGGTAAAGGCATTCCTTTCTTAATTAAAATTCATATACCATAATTATAACGGAGTCGCATTTGTGTGGCTCCGTTATGTTGCTAAAGGAGAATTATGAGAGAAAAAAATTTTTTAAAAACACCGCCTATGGGGTGGAACAGCTATGATTATTATGATACTGCCGTAACGGAGGCTGATGTAAAAGCAAATGCAGATTATATGGCGGCAAACCTTAAGGAATATGGATGGGAATATATAGTTGTTGATATAGAGTGGTATTCGGTCAATGCAGGAACGAGAAGAAAAGAGTACCAGTATATTCCTTTTGAAATGGTCGAGATCGATAAATATTCAAGGCTTCAGCCGTGCATTGACAGATTTCCTTCGGCTAAAGGAGGAGCAGGCTTTAAGCCGCTTGCAGATTATGTGCATAAAAAAGGATTGAAATTCGGTATCCATATAATGAGGGGGATACCAAGGATCGCGGCGCATATGCATATGGAGATAAAGGGTACGGATGTAAGGGCCAATGAGATCGCAGACCCTTCGTCGATATGTTTCTGGAATCCCGATATGTATGGCGTAAGACCCGGAAAAGAAGCATCGCAGCTTTATTATGACTCACTGTTTGAACTATATGCGCAGTGGGGAGTTGATTTTGTCAAATGCGATGATATATGCAGAATGGATATGCCTTCCGCAGAGGAAGAGATCAGGATGCTTAGTAAGGCAATAGAAAAGTGCGGACGCCCTATAGTCTTAAGCCTTTCGCCGGGACCGGCAAAACTTGATAAGGCATGGATATATGAGAAGTATTCCAATATGTGGAGGATAACGGATGATTTCTGGGATGACTGGAAGCTGCTTGTTAATATGTTTGACAGGTGCGAACAGTGGCAGGACCATGTGAAAGAAGGATCATATCCTGACTGTGATATGATCCCGGTCGGCAAAATCGGAAAAGGCTTCGGAGATGAAAGGGATACGAGGTTTACGAGGGATGAACAGATTACGATGATGTCGCTTTGGAGCATATTCCGTTCGCCCATGATGCTCGGATGCGAGCTTACAAAGCTTGATGGCGATACGGTTTCACTCATTACCAATAAAGATGTGCTGTCTCTCCTTAAATTAAAATCCCGGGCGCAGATGATCGAGAAGAGCAGAGAGCATGCAGTGTGGATGAACAGTGATGCGCAAAATCTGTATATTGCGCTATTTAACATATCCGATGAAGAAAAAGAGATATCGTGCGGTATTCCGTATGAAGGCTGCGCAAAGGGAACCGAGCTTTGGAGCCATAGAGATATTTCCGTTGAAAACGATATTATTTGTGCCGTTATTCCGGCGCACGGAGCGCAGATATTTAGAATTGAAAAAAATGTATAAATATGGTAATATTATTCAGAAGGCATTTCTATGGGAGTCATATTTATGTTGTTACCAATTAAAATTTATTAAAGGGGGATATTATGGTTTTAAAAGCAGGTTTATTAATTGTATTTTTTGCAGTTATGGTTTGTGTTGGGGTATATGCAAGAAAAACCGCTACGGATGTTAACGGGTTTGTACTTGGCGGAAGGTCTGTAGGTCCATGGCTTACTGCATTTGCATATGGAACTTCATATTTTTCGGCGGTTATATTTGTAGGATACGCAGGACAGTTCGGATGGAAATTCGGTATCGCTTCTACATGGATAGGTATTGGAAATGCAGTGATAGGTTCGCTTCTTGCCTGGGTTATACTCGGAAGGCGTACAAGAGTGCTTACGCATAAGCTGGATTCGTCCACGATGCCGGACTATTTCGGCAAACGATTTAAGAGTAACGGGCTTAAAGTATTTGCCTCGCTTATTATATTTATATTCCTGATACCATATACGGCGTCTCTTTATAACGGATTATCAAGGCTGTTTAATATGGCGTTTTCGGTTGATTATGCAGTATGCGTTATTGCAATGGCTGTGCTTACCGGAATATATGTA
This sequence comes from uncultured Lachnospiraceae bacterium, assembly GCA_947593975.1. Taxonomy (GTDB): domain Bacteria; phylum Bacillota; class Clostridia; order Lachnospirales; family Lachnospiraceae; genus V9D3004. Next base: position 7,357 of record CANQDW010000017.1, on the reverse strand, counting down.
ATCCTTGGCGGATATATGGCAACGGCTATAAATGATTTCATACAGGGAATCATAATGCTCATAGGAATAGTAGCAGTTATAGGAGCAGTGCTTAATCTTCATGGAGGACTTATGGGTTCGCTTATAGAACTTGCAAACTATTCAGACGCGGCAACTCATAACGGCAATGTGCCGGGCGTGTTTGCCTCATTCCTCGGACCTGACCCGTTCAGCCTTTTGTGTGTTGTTATACTGACTTCGCTTGGTACGTGGGGACTTCCTCAGATGGTTCAGAAGTTCTATGCGATAAAGAGCGAAAAAGCGGTTAAGATAGGTACAATAATCTCTACTGCATTTGCAATAATAGTAGCAGGCGGATGCTATTTCCTCGGAGGCTTCGGAAGGCTTGCAGCTGACGCGGTAGACGTTAATCCGGATACCGGAGCGGTAGTATTTGACTCGGTTATCCCTTCGATGCTTAAAGGACTTCCAGATATCCTTATAGCGGTTGTGGTAATACTTGTACTTTCCGCAAGTATGTCAACGCTCTCATCGCTCGTGCTTACTTCAAGTTCAACGCTTACCCTTGATTTTATCAAAGGAAGCTTAGTTAAGGATCTGAAAGAGAAAAAGCAGATGATCATTATGAGACTGTTTGTAGTAGTGTTTATAATAATATCTGCAGTTATAGCAATAGTACAGTATAAGAGCAGCGTTACATTCATAGCGCAGCTTATGGGTATATCCTGGGGAGCGCTTGCAGGAGCATTCCTTGCGCCGTTCTTATATTCTCTGTACTGGAAAAGGACAACAGCCGCTTCGGCATGGGCAAGCTTTATATTCGGCGCATGTTTTATGACGCTTAACATGCTTAATACGCTTGGAATACTTAAACTGCCGTTCTTTGCGGGAAATCTTGCATCACCGATCAATTGCGGGGCGTTTACGATGATTGCCGGTCTTATAATTGTTCCTGTTGTAAGCCTTATCACGAAAAAGCCTGAAGATAAAGAAGTTGACAGTATGTTTGAAGTATTTGATGAGCAGGTAACTGTAAAGAGAAGGACAGCGCTTTCACAGAATGAGGATGAGAATTAATGCTATCAAGATTTTATCCTGACAGAATTGAAAGATCCGTATACGGAATAGACTTTGAAGAGTTGTATTCTCAGGGTAAGCGCGGTATTTTATTTGATATTGATAATACTCTTGTAATGCATGGAGCAGATGCGGACAAACAGTCGGAAGAGCTGTTTGTCCGTCTCCATGCTATCGGTTTTAAAACGTGCATCATATCCAATAATGACGAAGAGAGAGTGCAGAGATTTAATAAAAATATCAATACGGATTATGTGTATAAAGCGGGCAAACCAAAAAAAAGCGCATATATTTCAGGCATGAAGATAATGGGGACGGACATAAAAGAAACAATTTTTATCGGGGACCAGATATTTACCGATATATACGGCGCAAAAAGAGCGGGAATAGATAATATCCTTGTAGAGCGTATTTCTGATAAAGAAGAAATACAGATAGTGTTAAAGAGGATACTTGAAAGGATCGTGCTGAAATCTTATAGGAGAAAATACGGCAGGAGTTAGTGTAATGGAAAGAATAAGCAGACTTAAAGAACTTATTTTCAGGAAAAATATTGATGCGGCAGTTATATCGGATCCGTATAACATAAGATATCTGTGCGGATTTTCAGGCGGCGAAGGTTATCTGTATATATCGGATAAGAGAGTGTGTATGCTTGTTGATCCAAGATATACGCTGTGGGCAAAAGATGAATGTAAGGACGTGCAGGTAATGACCGTACAGGGAAATTATCATGACGTCATAGGGGAATTTTTAAAAGAAGATAATGCAGTTACGGCTGCGCTTGAAGGAAATCATCTTACCTATAATGAATTCAGGGCGTTTAAGGAAAATCTCCCTGTGCGTGATATGATTTCGGTAAGCAGGGAGTTTGACAGTCTCCGCGCGGTTAAGGATGAATACGAAATATCCATGATCGCTAAAGCAGAAGCAATAGGCGATGAAGCGTTTGATCATATTCTCGGAGTGATCAAAACGGGAATGACGGAAAAAGAAGTTGCAATGGAACTTGAGATGTATATGAGAAGCCACGGCGCGGAGGCGCTTAGTTTTCCGGTTATTGCAGCATCGGGACCTAATTCCGCATCTCCCCATGCAGTGCCTTCGGACAGAAAGCTTGAATACGGCGATTTTTTGACAATGGACTTCGGATGCGTATATAATGGATATTGCTCTGACATGACAAGGACGGTAGTTATCGGTAAAGCAGGGACCAATCAGAGAAAAGTATACGAGACAGTGCTTTTGGCGCAGGATACCGCGCTTGAGAAACTTAAGGCAGGAATGACCGGAGCTGAAGCGGATATGACTGCAAGAGAAGTTATTTCAAGGGCAGGTTACGGAGATAATTTCGGACACGGGCTAGGACACAGCGTAGGACTTTATATACATGAATCGCCCAGGCTTTCTAGATTAGAAGATACGGTCCTTAAAGAGGGGATGACAGTTACTGTTGAACCGGGGATATATATAGACGGTATGTTTGGAGTACGTATAGAGGATGTGGCGGTTATAAAAGAAGACGGTATAAGAAACCTTACGCATTCCGATAAAAGACTTATAGAATTGTAAAATATGGGAGCCTGTTATGAGTATAAAGATAAGAAATGTAACAATAGGGGAAAAGCCGCTTATATGCGCGCCGATAATAGCGGACGACGAAAAAGGCATACTGGATGACTGCAGGATCATAAAGGAATCGCCCGCAGATATAATAGAATGGCGCGCGGATTATTTTAAAGAGAGCGGCAGCCTGCTGCGGGTTAAGGAAGTATTGGAAAATATGCGGGAAATATGCGGCGATATCCCGGTCATATTTACGTACCGCATGAAGGATGAAGGCGGAGAAGAAAACCGCAGTAAATATATGCAGATCAGAGAATATGCGGAGCTTGCGGTATATGTTTCGGATACCGGGTTAGCCGATATGATCGACCTGCAGGTAATGTCGCTTATTAATTCAGAAAGTGCGGAAGTTTCCGGGATCATCCGGGATATACATAAAAATAATGTTAAGGTTATCGCATCGAATCATCATTTTGACAGGACGCCGGATGATGATGAGATGAAAGAGCTGTTTAAGATCATGCATGATACAGGCGCCGATATACTTAAACTTGCCGTTATGCCAAAAAGCAGTACGGACGTAATAAGGCTCATGGCGGTAACAGATCATGTATCGGGTATATATCCCGAACCGGTAATTACGATGTCTATGGGAAAAACCGGAATCATAAGCAGGCTTGCGGGAAGCCTTACAGGTTCGGCGGTTACGTTTGCAAGCGTAAAAGGCGAATCGGCGCCGGGACAGATATCCGCTTACAAGCTTGCGGAGATTCTTGATATGATCGGCTGATAAGGAGGATATATGGCTGACAGGAATATTTTTCTTATAGGATTCATGGGATGCGGCAAAAGTACGGTATCTAAGATACTTGCAGATAAGCTTAGGCTTAAGATGATCGATTCCGATGAATATATAGAGAATTGTGAGAAAATGAAAATAACTGAAATGTTTGAAAAATACGGGGAAGAATATTTCAGGGAGAGGGAAACGGATTTCCTTAGAAAGATCGGCGAAATAGGTCCTGCCGTCGTCGCATGCGGCGGAGGTATGGCAGTGCGCAGGCAGAACGCAGAACTTATGAAAGAAAAAGGAATCGTTATATTCCTTACGGCAAAGCCTGAAACTATATACGAAAGAGTAAGGTACAGCAGTCAAAGACCGCTTCTTAATAACAACATGAATATCGGTTATATAACCAAGCTTATGGAAGGAAGAATGCCGGCGTATGAGAGCGCGGGGGACTGCAAAGTGGAAACGGACGGCAGGGCTCCGGAAGATATAGCGGATGAAATTATAGAAATATACAGCAATATTTGAAAAATATGGTTGAAATGTTGCTGATTATGTAATAAACTAAATAAAGTGATTATGAAACGAATATTAGGAGGAATTTATAATGGTTTCAGCAGGAGATTTTAGAAATGGAATTACAATTGAGATGGAAGGCGGAATATATCAGATTATTGAATTCCAGCACGTTAAGCCCGGAAAAGGAGCGGCCTTTGTAAGAACCAAACTTAAGAACATTAAGAATGGCGGAGTGGTTGAGAAGAGCTTCCGTCCTACTGAAAAGTTTGAAAATGCCCATATCGATAGAAAAGATATGCAGTATCTGTATTCAGACGGTGGTATGTATAACTTTATGGACGCAGAGACATTTGACCAGATAGCGTTATCGGAAAGCCAGGTTGGCGATACGCTTAAGTTCGTGAAGGAGAATGAAACAGTCAAGATCCTTTCGCATAACAATGAAGTATTTGCGATTGAACCGCCTCTTTTTGTTGAGCTTGAGGTTACGGAAACGGAACCGGGTGTTAAAGGCGATACTGCAACAGGCGCAACAAAGCCCGCTACGGTAGAGACAGGAGCTAATGTACTTGTTCCGTTATTTGTCAATCAGGGCGATATCATCCAGATTGATACGCGTTCCGGAGAGTATATGAAGAGGGTATAATCTTATATATCCGGTGATTGTTATTCATATGAAACTGTATTTGGCCGTCTGCATATGTGATGATTTTCATATGTGTCTGACGGCTGAATTTATATGTGCATATTGATATTTATAATGGGGGAATAAGATGTACAGATTGATGCTTGTTGAAGACGATTCAGGGATTGCGCAGGGGATAAAGGACATGGCGGAAACATGGGATTTTGATGTTTTTGTTGTGGAGAATTTTCGTAATATCCTTAAAGATTATACTGAGTATCAGCCTCACATTATACTGCTTGATATAATACTTCCGTTTTTTGACGGATATCACTGGTGTAATGAGATACGTAAGATTTCAAAAGTGCCGATTATTTTTATTTCTTCCGCATCTGATAATATGAATATAGTAATGGCAATGAATATGGGAGCTGATGATTTTATAGCAAAACCGTTTGATAAGGATGTTCTCATGGCAAAGATACAGGCTCTGCTAAGGAGAACTTATGATTTTTCGTCAGACGCCCTGATTCTTGAACACAGAGGAGCTTTTTTAAATACCGGGGACAACACATTAATTTATAATGATGAACAGATACCTCTTACAAGAAATGAGTACCGTATTATTCTATGCCTCATGGAGAATAAGGGAAAAGTTGTAAGCCGAGAAAAACTTATGGAAAGGCTGTGGAAAACAGAGTCGTTTATTGATGATAATACGCTTACGGTAAACGTAAACCGTCTGAGGAAAAAACTTGATGCGGCCGGCCTTGATAATTTTATTGCGACCAGGTTCGGTGTCGGATATATCATACAGTAGGAGCAGTGTTATATGAAACTGTTATATAAATATATTAAATGCCGATTAAAATGGATAGTGTTTTTTGCACTGGTGTGCATTATATTTTCCGTCTCTTTTATTCTGTACAGGCTTCCTTTGCGCGCTGTAATATATCCGGTATTTTTGTGCGTTTTTACAGGTCTTGTGTTTATGGCCGCTGATTTTTTGCATGTAAAGTCACGGCATGAGATGTTGGAAATAGTTAAAAAAGTCCCCGCCGAAATCGACACGTATATAGGGACCATAGAGGGCGTAGAAGATGAGGATTACCAGGAGATCATAAGGATATTAAAAAAGGGGACGGCAAAGATCTGCGCCGAATCGGAGAAGAAGTACAGGGACATGATAGATTATTATACAATGTGGGTGCACCAGATAAAAACTCCCATTGCTTCAATGCGCCTGAAACTGCAGAATGAAGATACGCCTCTTTCACGTATGCTGTCATCTGATCTGTTTCGTATTGAGCAGTATGTGGAAATGGTGCTTGCATATCTTAGGCTTGATTATGATTCAAATGATTATGTTTTTAAAGAATATAAGATAGATACGATAATTAAACAGGTATTGAAAAAATATGCCGCCGAATTTGCGGAAAAAAAGATACATTTATTATATGAACCGGCTTATGATGTTGTGATTACTGATGATAAGTGGCTTTCCTTTGTCATAGAACAGGTGCTTTCAAATGCTCTTAAATATACGCATGAGGGAACGATTAAGATATATATCAGTAATCCGAAAACCCTGTGCATAGAGGATACCGGAATCGGAATTGATGCGCATGACCTGCCGCGGATTTTTGAAAAAGGATATACGGGGTATAACGGGAGAACAGATAAAAGGGCGACTGGTATAGGGCTGTATCTCTGCAGGCGGATATGCGATAATCTTGGAATAGGAATTACAGCTGAGTCAGAACCCGAAAAAGGTACGGTTATAAAGCTTGGTCTTGAGCAGTACAGGATTGGAAAGGAATAAAATAAGTCTGAAACCTTACAAAATTGTAAGGTGACGGAGATTTGGGAAAAGGTCTGTTTTTGGGGATGTGTAAAGGCTGGTAATAAAAAATTATACAGGATTTACACAGATTGAAGGGAACTTCAATACGATAAAAAATGGACTAATAATTGAGTGGATGGAGTGTGAAAACATTGCATCCACTTTTTCAAATCACAAAATAATTGTTGACAAGTAAGAACGACATAGCCTTGATATTGCTCTGATATAGAAAATGGCAAAAATGATATAGTTTCTGGAAAATGAAAATTTCTAATGATATAAGAATGATATGATAACCGCCCAAAATGATACAGAAATGATGTAGGAGCGATATGACAATGATATAGTTATTGAAAAATGAAAATTTCCGATGATATAAGAATGATATGAGGAGGGCGGTTTTTGATATAGACACTATATAGTATTGCATATTATTGGGGTTTCAGGGGTGTCCACTGACCAGAAAGCCTTCAGGCTTGCATTTTGTGATACAAAATGCGTATCTGGCGAAAACCGAAAGGAAGTCTAAGATGAGTAATGAAAATTGTAAATAACATGTTGCAAACGTCGGGGTAATAACGGTAGATTTGTTCACGATTCTGTGGTACAATTTATTGAAAAGTGGATATATATATCTGCCCGACAAATCGGAATTTAGTGAGGCCAAGTAAGGAATGGAGTATAAAAATATTTTACAAGTTGATTGTCGCAAATCATTTCGTGAATGGCTCAGCGTTTATTCAGAACAAGAGACAGAATGCTGGGTTAATGTAAAACGTGGAAAGCCTGTTGATGACACCCACTTTTGGTATATTGATGCTGTGGAAGAAGCGCTTTGCTATGGCTGGATAGACAGCACTCACCGAATCATTGACGGAAAGAGGTTGCAGCGCTTTACACCCCGTAAAAAGGGGAGCAAGTGGACAGAACTCAACAA
>CANQDW010000016.1 GCA_947593975.1 uncultured Lachnospiraceae bacterium | reverse complement strand
CAATTTCACTGGTAGCTAATCGCTGATCAGTTTGATTGATGTTATCGATGATTTTGTAGCGTAGTCCGGAAGAAGAGTAGATATGACAACGCTATTGCGAAAGCAGGTCTGCGTATCGTGTATACCCCGCTCCATGGTACCGGGAATATACCGGTTCAAAAAGTGCTGCGCCTTGACGGATTTATACAGATTGATACCGTGTCGGCGCAAGTTGTTCCTGACGGAAATTTCCCGACAATTGTATCTCCGAACCCGGAAGACAGGCGTGCTTTGGAAATGGGGATTGCCCAGGCAAGGAAGACAGATGCGGATATCGTCCTTGGTACAGACCCGGACAGCGACCGTGTAGGTATTGCAGTCAGAACGGCAAAGGGTGATCATCAGCTTATGACGGGCAATCAGGTAGGTGCTCTGCTGATGGATTTTGTTTTAAACCATACTGATTTGGACAAGTATACACATCCTGCTGTGGTTAAGACCGTGGTCACCTCGGAGCTTGGTGCCAAGATCGCGAAAAAACATGGGATCACAGTCTTTTCTACTCTCACAGGCTTTAAGTTCATAGGTGAGAAGATTACCCAGTTTGAACAGGCTAAAAAGAACAAAAACAGTGAGCAGGATTATGATTTCCTGTTTGGATACGAGGAGTCCTACGGATATTTAGCCGGTACCCATGCCCGGGATAAGGATGCCGTGGTCAGCGCTTTGTTAATCTGTGAGATGGCAGCTGAGGCTAAAGCAGAAGGTAAAACGCTGGTGGACAAGCTGGATGAGATATATGCCGAATATGGCTATTACCTCGACGCTTTGGACAGCTTCACATTAAAGGGCAAGGACGGGCTTGAGAGGATCGCATCGATGATGGGGTCGCTTCGGAGTGACGGTTCGCCATTTGTGGACACCAAAGCTGTGATCGACTACATTACTCCTGTGGATGCGGAGCAGGGATTTGGCAAACTCCCGACATCGAATGTGCTCAAGTACATTTTGGATGATGGTTCTTGGACTGCGGTCCGTCCGTCAGGTACCGAACCGAAGATTAAGATATATTACAGTGTAAAAGCCACTGACGATGTTGCAGCAAGTAATAGACTGACAGAGATTCGGAATACGATAAAATCAAAACTGGGATTGGATTAGGGGGATACATATATGAATATCATTTTACTGTCCGGTGGAAGTGGGAAGCGCCTGTGGCCGCTCTCCAATGATATTCGCAGCAAACAGTTTATCAAGCTCTTCAAGAACGGCGAAGAGTACGAGTCTATGGTGCAGAGGGTCTACAGGCAGATCACAGATGTGGATCCGGATACAAGGGTCACAATCGCGACCAGTAAGTCCCAGGCGAGTGCCATAAAGAACCAGCTTGGGGACAGTGTGGCAATCTGCGTTGAACCGTGCAGACGAGATACTTTCCCGGCTATCGTTCTCGCTGCAGCATATCTTCACGATGAACTTGGGGCAGATGAAAAAGAGGCAGTTGTGGTCTGCCCGGTAGACCCCTATGTGGACCATACATATTACATGGCAGTAAAGCATCTTCAAGAGCTGGCAGAGCAGGAAAGGGCGAACATCACTCTCATGGGCGTCGAGCCGACGTATCCAAGCGAGAAATACGGATACATAATTCCTGCAAGCGGGGAAGAAGTCAGTCATGTGTCTTCCTTTAAGGAAAAACCGGATGTTGAGACTGCAAAAGGGTACATAGAACAGAAGGCACTCTGGAATGCAGGGATCTTTGCATTTAAGATTGGTTACCTGCTTGGGAAAGCGCATGAAATGATCCAATTTGAGGACTATCGTGATCTTTTTAACAAGTATGACACACTGACGAAGATCAGCTTTGATTATGCCGTTGTGGAGAAAGAATCTTCCATCCAAGTATTGCGTTATGGTGGTTCGTGGAAGGATGTCGGCACATGGAATATGATGGCTGAGGTTATGGCGGATGCTACGAAAGGAAAAGCAATACTTGATGAAACTTGTAAGAACACCAATGTGGTCAATGAACTGAATATCCCAATCCTCTGTATGGGATGCAGGGATATGATCATCGCTGCCAGCGGTGACGGGATCCTGATCTCGGACAAAGAGCGCAGCGGCTATATGAAGCCGTATGTTGAAAAGATAGAGACAGAAGCAATGTACGCTGAGAAATCATGGGGGACGTATACAGTCATTGATGTACAGCCGGGCTCCATGACTGTGAAAGTCTCCATGAAAGCCGGAGAGCATATGAGCTATCATATGCACAATTACCGCGAAGAGGTATGGACTGTCGTTTCCGGAAAGGGTAAGGCAACCGTAGACGGTATGGAACAGATCCTTCGTACTGGGGATGTGATCACTATTGCTGCCGGCTGTAAGCATATGGTTGAGGCTATCACGGCACTGGATATTGTCGAAGTCCAGCTGGGCGATGAGATAAGCGTCAGCGATAAGATTAAATTTGATCTGGAGTAACAAAATGGAGATCTTTAAGCTCATACCCGCGGGGAAGGATTACTTTTGGGGAGGCACAAGACTTAAAAATGAATATGGTAAAAGCATTGATATGACGCCGTTGGCTGAGACATGGGAATGCTCCGTTCACTCTGATGGGCTAAGTATTATAGCTACTGGGAATTTCAAGGGTATGACGCTTGCTGAGGTTCTAAAACTTCATCCGGAGTATCTTGGTAACAAAGTCCAAAACGGTACACTTCCGATTCTGGTCAAGTTCATCGATGCAAAACAAGATCTATCTATTCAGGTGCATCCTAGTGATGCCTATGCAATGGATCATGAGCATCAGAATGGAAAAACGGAGATGTGGTATGTGATCGATGCCGAGGAAGGTGCCAGCTTGATCTATGGCTTCCGACATAGGGTCACAGATCAAATCCTGAAGAATGCTATTAAAACTGGTACACTGGACAAGCACTTGCAGAAAGTGAATGTTCATAAAGATGATGTCTACTATGTTCCTGCGGGTACCGTTCATGGTATCGGAAAAGGAATCCTGTTGGCGGAGATTCAGGAGAGTTCGAACGTGACCTACCGCGTCTATGATTATAACCGTGTAGACAAGAATGGAAAAAAGAGGGAGCTTCATTTTGATAAGGCGGTTCAAGTCATGGACATGAACCCCGCATCAGATGTCAAACAAACACCCAGAATGGTGCGGTATTATCCAGGCGGGTCAAGGGAACTGCTCTGCCGGTGCAAATATTTTGAAGCAGAGAGAATCCAAGTTACAAAGGGTTTTACGTTCTCTGTGACAGATTATTCGTTTCAGGTTTTTATGTGTCTTGATGGCTATGGACAGGTAGAAACGATGGATGCGGATCTAAAACCAATGCGGTTCGTAAAGGGTGAGACGATGTTTCTTCCGGCAGGGATTGGGAGATGCCTTGTTATTGGAGATACGGTGTTGCTGAAGATCAGATGTTAAAAAGGGCTGAATTACTTGTTCAAGATTATAAGAAAGACATTTTCTAATACATGCGAATATTAATGCATATTGCAACTAGAAAATATTAACACAAAAACATTCGGCTTAACATCATAATCAATTATATTATAATAATCAGAATTAATTTTAATATTCTGACAGTGATCCAAAAGTATTTTTAAGCAAAGAGGGGTATACACATGAACATCGCAATGAATGAGGACTTCCGGATCACATACAAATATTCAGATGAAATCCTAGTCAATATCAGTATCCCCAAGGACAATCTGGTAGATGTGAATGCGGTTCTCAATTACATCTGATCATCCTATTTTTCCGAACTCGTTGTGCGTTCCTGCTCCTTTGCTAGGATTGGGTTTTCTGCAGGCAGGCTCATGCGATGCATGCGGTGCGATGGCAAGACTCAGCTTCAAGAATTAAGAATGGCATCAGAGTGAAGAACTCTAAACATGACTTCATGACAAAATGCATGTCTATAGAATATGAAACAGGTAACCCAATCAAACAAAAACTGCAAACTTAAAACACTAACAACAGACAGGAGAACATTATGTGTGGTATAGTAGGTTACATCGGAAACAGACAGGCCGCCCCGATATTATTGGACAGTCTTTCAAAACTTGAGTACCGCGGATATGACTCAGCAGGCATAGCTGTAAGAAAAGAAGCGGAAGATGTTCAGGTTGTAAAAGCAAAGGGAAGGCTTAATATCCTTGCAGAAAAGACAGACGGCGGGAAAGCCGTTACGGGCACGATAGGCATAGGCCATACCCGCTGGGCTACACACGGGGAGCCTTCCGAAAATAACGCGCACCCGCATACTACTGACGACCGTGCGGTTGTCGGGGTACATAACGGGATAATAGAAAATTATCAGGAATTAAAGGAAAAACTCACAAAGCGTGGATATTCTTTCTACAGCCAGACCGATACCGAAGTTGCGGTAAAGCTTGTAGATTATTATTACAGGAAATATAACTGCGGTCCGAAAGACGCAATCTCAAAGGCGATGGTCCGCATAAGGGGTTCCTATGCGCTTGTATTAATGTTCAATGACTATCCGGATGAGATATGGGTGGCAAGGAAAGACAGCCCGATGATAATAGGGACAACGGAAAATGAGACTTTTATCGCATCCGATGTCCCGGCGATATTGAAATATACGAGAAACGTTTATTACATAGATAACCTTGAACTGGCAAGACTGACGGCCGGGAAAGCTGAATTTTACAATCTTGACGGGGATATCACGGATAAAGAGCTTACGGAAATAACATGGGATGCCGAGGCTGCCGAAAAGGGCGGGTTTGAGCACTTTATGATGAAGGAGATATACGAGCAGCCGAAAGCAGTCGGGGACACATTAAATTCCATGCTTACAGACGGTAAGATAGATCTCGGAAAGATAGGTTTATCTGATGATATTATAAAAAACATATCTCAGATATATATCGTAGCCTGCGGTTCGGCGTGGCACGCAGGTATGGTCTCACAGTATGTCATAGAGGAACTTTCGGGTACCCCGGTAAGGGTGGAACTTGCGTCTGAATTCAGGTACAGGAAACCTATACTTGACAAAGAGGGGCTTGTGGTCGTTATCTCGCAGTCAGGTGAAACGGCCGACAGCCTTGCGGCATTGAGGGAGGCAAAGGAAAAAGGAATCAGGACACTTGCTGTGGTCAATGTTGTGGGTTCGTCCATTGCCCGTGAAGCAGATAACGTATTCTACACCCTGGCAGGCCCGGAAATATCCGTTGCGACTACAAAGGCATACTCTGCCCAGCTTATTGCGGGATACTGCCTTGCATTACAATTGGGATTTTCAAAGGGAGTTCTTGATGAAGCAGGATATATGCGCATGATAGCTGAACTGCAGGCCCTTCCTGATAAGATAGAAAAGATCCTGCAGGATAAGGAACGCATACAGTGGTTTGCAAGCAAGATATCAAACAAAAAAGATGTTTTCTTTGTGGGCAGGGGCATAGATTATGCGGTCTCGCTTGAGGGCAGTTTAAAGATGAAAGAGATAAGCTATGTGCATTCAGAAGCGTATGCGGCAGGCGAGCTTAAGCACGGCACTATCAGCCTTATTGAGGAGGGCACTCCGGTCATCGGCATTCTTACACAGAGTGGGCTGTATGAAAAGACCGTAAGCAACATGGTCGAATGTAAAGCAAGGGGAGCCTATCTTTGCGGAGTTACGACATACGGGAATTATGAGACGGAAGAGACTGCCGATTTTGTTACATATGTGCCTAAGGCTGACGAACATTTCATAGGCAGCCTTGCAGTAATCCCGCTGCAGCTGTTAGGTTATTACCTGAGCGTCAGCAGGGGACTTGATGTTGATAAGCCAAGAAACCTGGCTAAAAGCGTTACTGTGGAATAGGAGCGATTGCAAGGTTTTTATAAAAAAGACTTAGTCGTTTCTAAAAATGCCCGAAAGCGATGTTTAGAACAAGGTTTTGGGCATTTTCAAAAACTTCTATTTTTAAATTCTATCAAAACCATTGTAAATACTCCTGTTTTGAGATATTATAAAAACGAAAGGAGGCTTTGCAATGAATATATATAAAGAGTTGGCTGCCATACGCTGCTTCACCCATAATGATATGGTTCAGATTACGGGTTCGGAAAGTGCGGCCCAGTGGCAGATAAAGAACTATCTTAAAAAAGGATATATCGAGCGGGTACGACGAGACCTATATGCTGTTGTAAGCATGGAGACGGAGCAGCCGATACCCAGCCGTTTTCAGATTGCATCACGCATATCAGATGATTCTTTCGTGTCACACCACAGCGCATTTGAGTTTTACGGATATGCCAATCAGGTATTTTATGATGTTTATTTTGCTACGGAAAAGAAAGTACGGTCATTCGACTATGAAGGGATGCACTATCAGCCTGTTATTTGGCGGGGAAATACAGGAGTTCAAAAAACGAATAACGGAGTGCGCGTCACATCCCTTGAACGTACTGTGATAGACAGTATAGCCGACTTTACAAGGATTGGAGGGCTGGAGGAGCTGCTGCGCTGCCTTTCGCTGATTCCTGCTCTTGATGAAAAAGGGCTTCTTGAATCGTTGGAAATATACGGGCGGGGACAGCTTTACCAGAAAGCCGGATATATTCTTGAGTCGTATAAGGGTGAACTATCACTATCGGATGCGTTCTTCGAGAAATGCGTGACCGGGTCATCTGCCAGCAAAACGTATTTGTTTGATAGGCAGGATGATTTCGTATTTCATGAGAAATGGCTGCTGTATGCACCGAAGGAACTGAAGAAACTTGTTGATAAGGGGGTAAACGACTATGATGCAGTTTGAACGTATATCTCTTGGCAGACAAGCGAAAGAGTTGGGATTTGTCAGGGATACTTTTGAAAAGGTGTGTCGGCTTGCTGATGTTCTGTTATTCATTGAAAGTGATGCGCTGCTGTCAGACACTTTGGCTTTGAAGGGTGGTACGGCTATTAATCTGACCATATTTGATTTGCCGCGTTTGTCTGTGGATATCGACATGGACTATTCAAAAGATGTGACGAGAGAAACCATGCTGCAGGATAGGGAACAGATAAACGCTCACATACGCAAGTACATGGCTGCATCGGGATATAATCTTAGCCCGAAATCAAAGCAATATCATGCATTGGATTCTTTTGTGTATGAGTATGTCAACGTGGGCGGGGTGAAAGATAATCTGAAGATAGAAATCAATTACATGCTGCGCTGCCATGTATTCCCGGTATCACGAAGATCTGTAGAATTGTCTTGGAACGAGAAAGAACTTAACGTGCTTAGTGTTGATCCGATGGAAATATTTTCAGCAAAGGTTGTTGCGTTGTTAAACAGGGCGGCTGCGCGTGATTTGTATGATCTGTTCAATATGCAAAAATATAGATTGTTTGATGAATCTCAAGAGACTGTATTCAAAAAATGTATCATTTTCTATTCTGCAATAGCATCAGAGAACGTGCCGGAGCATTTTGATTTTGGAAGGATAAGAAAAATATCTGCGCAGAAAATAAAGACAGATTTGACTCCTGTTTTACGCAGAGCAGAACACTTTGATCTTCCAGCAGCACAGAAACAGGTAGAGGAATATTTGAAAGGTATTCTTCTGCCGGAAGGCGATATGTCGTTTTGGAAGGAATTTGCAAGAGGAGAGTATAAACCGGAACTTTTATTTGATAATCCTGAAATCCTGTCAAATATAGCAGAGCATCCGATGGCACTGTGGAAGTGCAGCAGAAAGATGTCTGATATATAATTTTTACACCTCCATCCCCAGTATAGCATTTTCATAAAGAAATTCCATAGCAGCTTTGTCCGGTTCCGGAATCTGCGGCATATAATCTGTACCGGATATTCCTGCTATTCCGGTATGCAGTCTGCCCCATTCCAAGGTTTCATTTCTTGCTATGAATTCATTAAGCTTGCAGAAATATTCAAGCGTTATAGGTTCATAAGCAGTATCCGGAAGATATCTTCATGCGACGAGCATATTCAAAATTGTCTGAATATCACAAATAAGCTATATTTAATTTGTTTACTTTGCCAGTTAAAAACTTGTTGCATTACATCCTGAGTTGTGTTACAATAAATATACAATATAGGATTATCTTATGAGAAAGATGCAAAAGAATAGTTATAATTGTTACAGATATTTTGAAAAGAAGAGTATACTTCAGATAATATCTGAAAAGGCAGGGATTGATATGTATAATATAAAAGAAAAAACGAAAGAAATGGCATCATTTGTTATTGGAATCAGCAGTGATACGTTCAAAGAGTTTGACTATGATGATGAGATGGATTTTTTGAATCAGGCAGATAGGAAAGGATGTGATTTTTTACCAAATATCGATAATCAAATTGTTGGCAGAGGAAATCCGTTGCTTGCAAGAGATGAATTTCTTTCAATGAATGAGGTGAATAAGGGACTATTTGTAGAATAAATATGGATGAAGTTACTAAAGTTTATGAAGATATTAAGTTACAGCGTGAGTTGGAAGAAATATACAGCCAGTATCACAATTCAATAAAAATATTTATAGGGCAGCTGGAAGTTTTGCAAAATAAATTTCCTGTTGAAATTTTGAATGAGATTCGTGCGGCTTTTTCTCATATAGCGAAGGCATATGTATGTAATAGCAAGGAGGTTGCATGGGAGAACGTCAATAAAGCGAAAGGGCATATTAAGAGGGCACAATTAGATGCTTATAAATATATGTGTTATGCTTTTCGTAAATATTACATTGAATTTCGGGAGTTATATAAAAATGTAGATTTATCTCATGTAAACAATGGTGAGTTTATAAATGAACTATCAAAAACATATTTAGAAAAGAAAAAGAATACAATACTTACATATGTATCAATAGGTCTTGGTATCCTTTCAGTTGTCTTAGGATTAGTCGCATTTATATAAAAAGCCATAAAGAAAATAATCACATATAGTAGTGTACACGTATTTCTACAAAAATATCATCAAGTCTAAATTTTGTTCTATTGTATCATCAATATCACAAATAAGTTATATTTAATCCATACCCGCGCGCATTATATGAACCTGACCGGCAAAACATGCTTTAAGTTGCATGCTGCCTGAATTAAGTGTATAATTTTAAATGATAAAGTTAACATATAAATTAAGCAAAAGCGGGAAAGGTAAAATACTATGAAAACAGTTATTATGGCAGGCGGACGAGGAACGCGCATCTCATCCATTGCCTCAGACATACCAAAACCCATGATACAGATAGACGGGAAACCTGTTCTTGAAAGAGAGATCGAATGTCTGCGTGATCAGGGATTTAAAGATCTTATCATAACGGTGTCGCACCTTGGGGATGTTATAATGAACCATTTTGGCGACGGCTCCGGGTGGGGCGTGCATATAGAATATTATGATGAGAAACAGCCGCTAGGCAATGCGGGCGCGCTGTTTAAATTAAGGGACAGGCTGACTGAAGATTTCCTGCTTCTTAATGCAGACGCTGTTTTTGACGTGGATTTTAACAGAATGGTATCGTATCATAAGAGTAAGGGAGCTTTGGTTACTTTGTTCACGCACCCGAATTCGCATCCATACGACAGTGGTCTCATCATTGCGGATGAAAATGGAGCAGTAACAAGGTGGCTTGCAAAAGAGGACGACAGACCGCGGTTCTACCGTAATCGTGTTAATGCCGGACTTCATGTGATCAATCCCAAAGCGCTTGATATGAGCGGCGTGGATGGCGAAATGATTGGTACGACAGATGTCGTAACCGGAAAGACGCTAAAAGCGGACCTTGACCGTCAGATTCTGAAGCCGCTTGCAGGGACGGGAAAAATGTTTTGTTATGACAGTCCTGAATATGTAAAAGATATGGGGACTCCCGAAAGGTTTTACCAGGTACAGAAGGACTATAAAGAAGGGCGCGTTGCGGGGAAGAATCTTTCCAATAAGCAAAAAGCCGTATTTCTGGATCGTGACGGCACTATAAATGTGTATAAGGGATTTTTGCGCGATATAGATGATTTTGAGCTGATAGCAGGCGTGTCAGAAGCAATCCGAAAGATAAATGAGACCGGTTATCTTGCTATTGTTGTTACTAATCAGCCTGTTGTTGCCAGGGGCGAGGTCTCATTTGAAGGATTAAAGGAGATACATAACAAAATGGAAACCTTGTTAGGTTTAGACGGCGCATATGTAGATGGGATTTATTATTGTCCGCATCATCCGCATAAGGGGTATGAAGGCGAAGTGCCGGAACTCAAATTCGATTGTGAGTGCAGAAAGCCAAAACCGGGTATGCTTCTTTCGGCGGCGCGTGATTTTAATATTGATTTGTCGCAGAGTATTATGATAGGCGATGGGGAAAATGATATTTTGGCAGGAAGAGCGGCAGGATGTAAAACTGTCCTGTTAAACGGGGCGGAAACGGCAGGCGCAGAGGATGATTACGGCGCAGACGCCGCTGCGGGCAGCTTGTTCGAATATGTAACCGGAGTATTGCAAAATGAGAGCGATTAAAAATATTGTATTTGATATCGGAATGGTTCTGATTGGCTGGTATCCGAAAACTGATGCTATATTTGAAGGCGGTATTGCTGAAATCGTTGAAGGCGCTATATGGGGATCGGGGCTTTGGGATCAGATGGATTACGGACTTGTGGATGAACATATACTGATTCAGAAGATGATCGCGATTGCTCCCCGTTATGAAAAGCAAATAACATATATGCTTAATAACCTGCAGCTGATATCGTGTCAGTTTGACTACGCAAAGCCATGGATACGTGAGTTAAAAGACGCCGGATACAAAGTATATTATCTGTCTAATTATTCAAAGCATCTAAGGCGGACGGTGCCGGCGCTTACGGATTTTGTGCCGATGATGGATGGCGGTATATTTTCGTCGGATGTAAAGCTTATGAAACCCGACAATAGGATATACGAATTATTTTGTGATACTTTTAACCTGAATCCCGGAGAATGTTTTATGATTGATGACCGTAAAGTTAATATAGATGCGGCAATAGCTTATGGAATGAAGGGTTATCGTTTTGAAGATTATGAGCATAGTTATGGGGAGATTATGCAGATCTTAAGTTAAATTTAACGGAAATATTAAAATATTTATTGAATTACATGCGAATATGTGATACAATAAATGCAGCGCTTGACATTTATGATATAATCGGAATGTAATAGAATGTGATTAGGATGGAGAAATTAATATATAATGGAGAACGATAATTACTTAAAGTTTCCTGATATAATACGTAAAAAAATAGTTTGTGGTGAATTTTCTTTTCCCAAAGGTACTTGTTTTTCGTATGAACCGATACAGGGATTTAGATGTATACAAAGGGCTGAGGATGATTTTGAAGCAGTTTCCAGAAAGGATTTTATGTCGTATGCCGAAATGAATATCAACAGACGGAGAGTGGATAAAAATGATCCGCATTATTATGGAGTGTCATTGTTTTTAAATAAGGAATCTGTAGAAAATGCTTTGAAATTTCCAAGACCAAACAAGAAGATCGCTGTTGGTAAAGTATATTCTGAAGCAGGACCTGCCGAAGTTAATAGAGAAACAGGACATATATGCTGGTGGTTATATGATAATGTTGAAATAAAAGGGTTTTCAATTGTAGCGGAGGAGGAATAATGGACAAGCAGATTTTCTTTGTGATTGACGGAAAGGAATTGGAATTAGATAAGGTGTTGGTAGAATTTAACGAAGCGCCTATCTTTTTTGTGTGTAAATTGGAACAGACTTATTATATTTCATCCTGTATTGATATGGAAAACGAGAGATATATAGCAGCAAAAATAAAGCTGAATAGTTTAGCGAAGATGCTGCGTGGGACGATAACTATGCGGGACTTGATATTACAGGCGCAGGCGTTTTGGGATATTACCGTCGGAAAAGATATCTCAGAAGATATTGTAATAGAAAAAAGTGCGGAATCAATTTTAACAGATGCGCTTCCTTACGAGGGAGAATATCTGACTTTGGCAACGAAAGATTTAAAGGAATACGCTGAAAAAATTGATGCTCTTCTTTATGATCAGGGAATTTGGGAAAGAGCAGTATTTTATATTGACTATGAATATTTTGATAAGAGAATGGAAATGGCTAAAGAGCGGTTATTGCTCTATGCGAAAAGTATCTATGAATACGAAAATATAATAAAAAGTGACGGGAATATATGTTTTGAAGATGATGATTCAAGTATATATGATAAGGAAATTTTTAATGAGAATGTTATAATAGACATAGCAGATGCAAAACTTGATGTTAAAATTAATGATGACAATAACAGAACGTGGGCGGCATAAAATGATTGAGGTGATATAAAATATGGAAAATAATGTAAACAGTATACTGAGCTTGGATAAACTTGTTTTTGATAAAATTGAATTTAAACGCTTAGGTATGAAAAATGAAAACAAAGTGGATTTCAAAATGAAGATAATCGTTAATCAAAAACAGGATGATGATATTTACAGAGTAACGCTTAAGTTTATTGGAAACAAAGAAGAAGAATATATATTAGACATCGAATTGACAGGATATTTTTCGTTTAATGAAAATGAAATGTTAGATGAAGAATTAAAAAAGAAAATGATAAGGCATAATGCAGTTGCTATAATTATGCCATATATGAGAAGTCAGATTTCTTTGATAACAGCGCAGCCTGAAGTAGATTGTGTAGTGCTGCCTCCATTTAATATTACAAAAATGATGTCAGATGATTGATAATTATTGAAACCTTATAATCTTAAAAATCCGTCTGATGTAAAGTTATGTTTTTAATTAGGCGGATATAGTTATGCCCTAAAAACAGGAGAAAACCATGAATAATAAATACACAGATATATATAAATACACAGATATATATAAATACATACACAGCTATGATTCTCCATTCGGAAGTTTGACACAGGCAAGCGATGGCAGGAATCTTACCGGGCTTTGGTTTGAAAACCAGAAATATTATCCCACAGAATATATAAAAGACAGCAAACTTTCTGATAAACTTGCGGTTTTTAAGAAGACGGATAAATGGCTCGATGAGTATTTTTCGGGAGAGATACCTGATTTTATGCCGCCGCTGTATATGAAAGGCACGCCTTTTCAGCTGAAAGTATGGGATGTGCTTAAAGAGATCAAATATGGGGAGACGATCACATACGGAGAGATAGCGGCAAAGATCGCGTCTGATATGGATATGGACAAAATGTCTGCGCAGGCTGTAGGAGGCGCGGTAGGGCATAATCCGATAGCGATCATTGTTCCGTGCCACAGGGTTGTGGGGAAGGACGGAAGCCTTACAGGATACGCCGCCGGGATAAAAACTAAATTAAGCCTTCTTACGTTAGAGATGATGCACCATTCTTCTAACGCATAATGATATATGCAAGATAAGCGCAATACATCAGTACCATTATCGAACCTTCAAGCCGGTTTATATTCTTTTTGATAAGGACAAATATATATACTACAATTGTAACCCCAAGTAATATAAAGGTATCGTATATTGCGAATATAGGATTGCTTATACCGGCAAGGTTGATCGGGCATACGGCCGATGCCATGCCGAGTACCATAAGGATATTGAATATATTGGAACCTACTACATTTCCAAGAGCGAGGTCATTTTCGCCCTTGTGCGCGGCGACTATTGAAGTGACAAGTTCGGGAAGCGATGTGCCGAGCGCGACTATCGTAAGACCGATCAGGGTTTCGGATATATGGAAAGAGGCCGCGATGGCCGTGGCGCTGTCTACCACGAAATCGCCGCCTAAAGCGATGCCGCATATTCCGATGAGTATATATATTATACATTTTGGGATTGACAGAGGTTTGTCTTCTTCATCTTCAGTTGTGTTTTCATCAGTATTTTTTCTGCTTTTCAGGGTATTATTTATAAGTAATGCAATGTATAAAATGAACAGCGCAAGCAGTAAGATACCGCTTGGAAGACCGAGATTTCCGGCGCTTATGCCGTGCGTGAAGAAATCAGTGGAAAGAAACAATAAAAGTATTGTTAAGATTATTGATATGGGATAATCGCGTTTTATGATATCGTTCGTTACTTTTACCGGCTTTATGACAGAGCATACTCCGATAACTATAAGCAGGTTAAATATATTTGAACCAAGAACGTTGCTTACCGCCATTGCGTTGGCGCCTTTTAGGGAAGATGTTATGCTGACCGCGGCTTCGGGAGCGCTTGTTCCAAAAGCTACAATGGTAAGCCCTATGATCACAGAAGGTATGGAAAAGAGTTTTGCAACGCCTACGCATCCGTCAACGAACAGATCCGCGCCTTTTATCAAAAGGAAAAATCCCAATATAAGTATTATATAGGGTACTATAGGTGATGCAAAAAGCAGATTATGCATAAAGTTCCCTCCCAAAATGAATAGTTATCAAATGATATAGTCACATATTTTATAGGGCTTGTCAATTATTTTTTTATAATATAGGGTATTGTAAGATTTGAGTTATTTATGTATATTTATTTAGTGGCAATAATAAACGAAACAAACCGGAAACGATCATTGAAAGGTAGGAAAATATGAACGCCAGATCAGATATGATTCCTGAGAGCGAGCCGGCAAGACAGTATTTTTATATTGAAAAATGCAGGCAGTGGCTTGAGAAAAAGAAAAAAGAAAAGGGAAGAGACCTTACATGCGGGATATTTACATTCGGGTGTCAGATGAATTTTCATGATTCCGAAAAAATCACCGCGATATTAAAGCAGATTGGATATGTAAATACCGATTCCGAAGAAGCGGACTTTGTACTTTATAATACGTGTACCGTGCGGGAAAATGCAAACGAGCGCGTATACGGCAGGCTTGGGCAGCTTAAGGCAAAGAAAAAGAAGAATCCGGACAGCATTATCGCATTGTGCGGATGTATGATGCAGGAAGAGCATGTGATCGATAAGATAAGGGAATCCTACGGATATGTGGATCTTATATTTGGCACGCATAATATATATAAATTTGCAGAGCTTTTGTATACAAGGTTTGTATCGGAAAGGCAGATAATAGATATATGGAAGGAAGCGGGGGAGATCGTTGAAGATCTTCCGACGCAGAGAAAATATACATTTAAAACGGGACTTAATATAATGTACGGATGCAATAACTTCTGCAGCTACTGCATCGTGCCGTATGTAAGAGGCCGCGAGCGCAGCAGAAGACCTGAAGATATAATCACTGAGGCAAAAAGGCTTGTAAGTGACGGAGTTAAAGAAATAATGCTTCTTGGCCAGAATGTCAATTCATACGGTAAGAACCTAAAGCCTCAAATTACATTTGCAGAGCTGCTTAAGAGAGTGGAAGAGATAGATGGGATAGAGCGGATAAGATTCATGACGTCGCATCCGAAAGATTTATCGGACGAGCTTATCCGGACTATGAAGGAGTCGGAGAAGATATGCAGGCATATACATCTTCCGCTGCAGTCGGGAAGTTCTGATATCCTAAGGAAAATGAACAGGCATTATACTAAAGAGGGTTATCTTACGCTTATAGACAAGCTTAGGCAGGCTATGCCGGATATATCGATAACAACAGATATCATAGTCGGGTTCCCGGGAGAGACGGATGATGATTTCAGAGAGACTATTGATGTAGTAAGAAAAGTGAAATTTGACAGCGCTTTTACATTTAAATATTCAAAAAGGACGGGAACGCCGGCAGCGGCGATGGATAACCAGATTTCGGATGAAGTTATGAAAAAGCGGTTTGATGAGCTGCTTTTAGCCGTGCAGGAAGAGGCGTATGAGAGGACGAAAAGGTTCTGCGGACAGGTAAAGCCGGTCCTTGTGGAAGAGATAAATGCGCATGACCCTGATATGGTCACGGGAAGGCTTGAAAATAATACCGTAGTCCATTTTAATGGCGATAAGTCGCTTATCGGACAGATCGTAGACGTAAAGCTTTCAGAATGCAAGGGCTTTTATTACATAGGTGAGATTAATAAATAAAGTAATTTAACAGGAATGAGGATCATTATATTATGTCGGATTTAGAAAAAGAGATCAACAGAAGAAGAACATTTGCGATCATATCGCATCCTGATGCGGGAAAGACTACGCTTACCGAGAAATTCCTTTTGTACGGCGGCGCGATTAACCTTGCGGGAAGCGTAAAAGGCAGGAAAGCGGCAAAACACGCCGTATCGGACTGGATGGAGATTGAAAAGGAAAGGGGAATATCGGTTACTTCATCGGTAATGCAGTTTGAGTATGACGGCATGTGCATCAATATTCTTGATACGCCGGGACATCAGGATTTCTCCGAGGATACTTATCGTACTCTTATGGCGGCTGATTCCGCGGTTATGGTAATCGATGGTTCTAAAGGTGTAGAAGCCCAGACTATCAAGCTTTTTAAAGTGTGTGTGATGAGGCATATCCCTATATTTACATTTATAAATAAGATGGACAGGGAAGCAAACGATCCGTTTGATTTAGTTGATGAGATAGAAAGTGTACTTGGGATACACACATGCCCTATCAACTGGCCTATAGGTTCAGGTAAAAGTTTTAAGGGCGTATATGACCGCAAAAGTGGCGTGATATCAAGGTTCATACAGGGTGATAACGGGCACAGGACGGAAGTTATAGAGACGTCTCTTGACGCTCCGGATATAGAAAATCTTATTACAAAGGAATTGTATGATAAACTGTCCGAGGATGTGGAGCTTTTAGACGGGGCAAGCGATGAGTTTGATTTAAAAAAGGTGAGAAACGGAGAACTTTCGCCAGTATTTTTCGGCTCCGCGCTTACGAATTTCGGCGTGGAGATATTCCTTAAACACTTTCTTGAAATGACTACTTCGCCTCTGCCAAGGAAAAGCGATGAAGGGATGATCGATCCTTTTAGGGAAGATTTTTCTGCATTTGTATTTAAGATACAGGCGAATATGAATAAGGCGCACCGTGACAGGATTGCGTTTATGAGGATATGTTCGGGAAAATTCGAGGCGGGAAAAGAAGTATACCATGTGCAGGGTGAAAAGAAACTCAGGCTTACGCAGCCGCAGCAGATGATGGCTGAAGAGAGGAAGCACGTTGAAGAGGCTTATGCCGGCGATATCATAGGTGTATTTGATCCGGGGATCTTTGCGATAGGGGATACGATATGTATGCCGGGCAATAAATTTGCTTACGAAGGTATCCCTACATTTGCGCCCGAGCATTTTGCAAGGGTCCGTCAGGTTGATACGATGAAAAGAAAGCAGTTCATAAAAGGGATCGAACAGATTGCGCTTGAGGGCGCAGTGCAGATCTTTCAGGAATACAATACCGGTATGGAAGAGATCATAGCGGGAGTTGTGGGCGTGCTTCAGTTTGAGGTGCTTGAGTACAGGCTCGCTAACGAGTACAATGTAAAGATCGCGCTCGAGCAGCTTCCGTATGAGCATATAAGATGGATTGAAAATGAAGATATCGATATAGACAGTCTGTCAGTTACATCGGATACTAAGAAGATAAAAGACATGCACGGAAGACCGCTTCTTTTATTTACACATCCGTGGAGCGTAAATACCGTGCTTGACAGAAATGAAGGGCTTATACTCACGGAGTTTGGAAGATAGTATTAAATACCGCATTTTGTGGATATTAAGAATACATTGGCAAGCCGTATTATACGTGTTATTATAAACTGGAATGGAGGTTTTTACATGTCTAAGACGGCGATAGTAACTGACAGCAACAGCGGGATCACACAGGCGGAAGCCGAAAGATTGGGAGTGTTTGTGCTTCCGATGCCGTTTCTTATTGACGGCAGGGAGTATTTTGAAGATATTAACCTTACGCAGGAGGAATTTTATAAGCTGCTTGAAGAGGGCGCAGATGTATGTACGAGCCAGCCGGCGGTCGGAGATGTGCTTGCGTTATGGGATTCCATACTTGAAATGGAAGAGTATGATTCCATTGTACATATACCTATGTCAAGCGGACTTAGCGGTTCATGTGAGACTGCGGAGATGCTTTCAAATGATTATGAAGGAAAAGTGTGCGTTGCAGATAACAAAAGGATATCCGTAACGCAGAAACAGGCCGTGATCGAAGCAAAAGAAATGGCGGAAGAAGGTATGAGCGCTTCTGAGATTAAACAGGTCCTTTTGGATACAAGCATGGATTCCAATATATTTATTACGGTAAATGATCTTAAGTATCTGAAAAAGGGAGGCCGCGTTACTCCGGCAGGAGCGGCGCTTGCTACGATACTAGGCATTAAGCCGGTGCTTCAGATATACGGCGAGAAGCTTGACGCGTATGCGAAGGCAAGGTCGGTAAAGCACGCAAAACGCATTATGACCGAAGGACAGATACAGGATATTAAAACCAGATTTCCCGATGATTATGACAAAGGTAATTTTTATCTGCAGATAGCGTATACACATGATATAGAGGCTGCCAAAAACTATAGGCAAGAAGTTAAGGATATGTTCCCGGACAAGGAGATCGTAATGGATCCGCTTTCATTAAGTGTTTCGTGCCATATAGGACCGGGAGCGCTTGCGCTTGCTTATACAAGGAAGTTCAGATAAAATTTTCATGAATAATATATACCGCCCGCAAGTATTGTTTTAGTAACAATATTTGCGGGTGATTTTATGAATGACCAGAAAATAGAAAACCAGCTTAATATGGCGCTTGCAGTGCCTGAGGCGGAAAGGGAGAGAACCTTTGACCTGGATACGGGCTACGATAATGAAAATGAGAAATGGGAAGTTGTTGTAAGATATAACGGAAGCCTTGACTTTCTTGCGGATATGGGGATAACCGTAACAATCCTTACGGGAGGATATGCGATACTCAATCTTAGCGAGCCGCTTATCGAGGCGGTCGCGGCAATGCCTGAAATAGAGTATATGGAAAAGCCAAAAAGTCTGTTTTTCCATGTGCAGCAGGCAAAATCCGCGTCGTGTTTTATCCCTGTCCAAAAGAGGGTAAATACTTCCCCGGGGCAATATGAGTTTACGGGACTTACCGGAAAAGGGGTAATTGTTGCGGTCATAGACAGCGGCGTAGATTATGCGCATCCCGATTTTATTAATCCTGACGGAACTACAAGGATAAAGTATATATGGGACCAGTCTGTACCCGGCAATCCCCCGGCAGGATATAATATAGGTACCGAATATACGAGCGAACAGATAAATGAGGCTCTTAACGAACCCGTCCTTTCCAAAAGATATAAAATAGTTCCGGAAAATGACCTGAGCGGGCACGGGACGCATGTGCTTGGGATCGCGGCGGGAAACGGCAGGGCAAGCGCCGGCAAATATGCGGGATGCGCGCCGTACAGCGATATTATCGTTGTGAAGCTTGGCAATTCGCAGAACAATTCTTTTCCAATGACTACGGAACTTATGCAGGGAATTGATTATGTGATAAAGAAATCGGCGCAGCTTCGTATGCCTGTTGCGGTTAATATAAGTATAGGAAACAGTTACGGCTCGCATACGGGCGATTCGCTTCTTGAGACGTTTATCGACGATATATCCGGTGTGTGGAGCAGCGTTATATGCGTAGGCACCGGAAACGAAGGAGCGGCCGACAGGCATTTTTCAAGAAAGCTGGGCGATACTCCTCAGACGGCGGAAATTATTGTGTATGAGTATACCCCTTCATTCAGTATACAGATATGGAAGAATTATTATGATGATTTTGATCTGTCTATCACGGCTCCGGACAAAAGCACTACAGGACGGATGTTAATAAAACCGGGGATCAATAATTTCAGTTTTGATGATACCGATATACTGGTGTATTTTGGTGAGCCTACGCCATATAATGTGCTTCAGGAAATATATATTGAAATGATACCGAAAGGCAATTATTTTAAAAGCGGTATATGGACGATCACGCTGTATCCCAACCGGATAACGTATGGAGCGTACAATATGTGGCTGCCTTCGGGAGGAGCGCTTAATACAAGCACATCTTTTCTTATGCCTTCGGCCGATACGACGCTTACGATCCCGTCAACGGCCAGGCGCGTCATATCAGTAGGTGCATATGATGCAAGCACGGGCCAGCCGGCATATTTTTCAGGCCGCGGATACAAGACGGAGGCGGTATTTAATAAACCTGAGATTGTAGCGCCGGGCGTCAGCATAACTTCGGCTGCGCCGGGAGGGGCATATGATATACGTACCGGGACTTCCATGGCTGTTCCGTTTGTAACGGGGGCGGCGGCATGCCTGATGCAGTGGGGGATAACGGACGGAAATGATGAATTCCTTTATGGAGAAAAGGTAAAAGCATATCTTATAAGCGGGGCAAAGCAGCTGATACAGGCTGACGATACTCCAAATCCGCTTACGGGCTTCGGCGCGTTGTGCCTTGCGGACAGTATACCGAATTAAGGCATTGACAGCATGTCCTTATAAAGGCTATAATTTAGATAAAATAATTTAAGCACGAAAGGAGAAATACATAGCAATGCTAAAGAAATTTTTTAAAGAATTCAAAGAATTTGTCAGCCGCGGAAATGTAATGGATATGGCAATAGGTATTATCATAGGCGGAGCCTTTACTACGATCGTTTCATCTCTTGTAGAGGACATCATAAATCCGCTGCTTGGTCTGTTTGGAGGAATGAACTTCGACAGATACAGTGTTACGCTCCTTGGAGAGGCTACCCTTAATTATGGTAAATTTATTACTGCGGTAATCAATTTCCTGATCATGGCTCTTGTGATATTTATTATAGTTAAGCTCAT
Organism: uncultured Lachnospiraceae bacterium; assembly: GCA_947593975.1. Classification (GTDB taxonomy): domain Bacteria; phylum Bacillota; class Clostridia; order Lachnospirales; family Lachnospiraceae; genus V9D3004. Next base: position 15,206 of record CANQDW010000016.1, on the reverse strand, counting down.
GAATGGGGCCGCGTCCAAATTCAGTTCCAAGAAAGAAGAGGAAGAAGCTCCTGCCACGACAAAGATATGTCCATACTGCTGCAGTGAGATACCGATCAATGCAACTAAATGTCCTCACTGTACGTCAGATGTATAAAATGGTTTGATAATAAGATAAACGGATTCATATACCGGCTTAAAATGTTGTCAGCATAGATGGGACGATGTTTTGGGCCGGTTTTGTTATTATTTGACAAGGCAGCTTGAAATATATCCCCAATTTACTCTTGTCTTTTATTTTTAAATATAGTAGAATATGCTTCATACGCTGTCAAGATATATAGCAGAGAGGAGAATTTACATGCAGAAGAACACAACAGATATATTCAGGGATGCTCCCGTTCCAAAAGCTGTATTAAGCAATATAATACCGTCTATCATTAGTATGATAATGGTTCTTGTATATAATCTTGCAGATACATTTTTTATAGGGCAGACCAAGAATGCTTACATGGTTGCGGCAGTATCACTGGCAACGCCGGTATTTCTTATATTCATGGCGATAGGAATGTTATTCGGTATCGGCGGAACTTCACTTATATCAAGGATGCTTGGCGAAGGTAAGAATAGGCACGCCAAATATACATCGGCATTTTGTTTCTGGACAGGGCTTGTAGTGGGAATAATAGCAATGGTCATGCTTATTATTTTTAACGAGCCTATATGCAGGACAGTCGGAGCGAGCAATGAGACCATAGGGTATACAAAGCAGTATCTTGGAATAGTTGCCACAGGCATACCGTTCCTTATAGTAAGCAACAGTTTCAGTAATATAATACGTGCTGACGGCAATGCGAATAAGGCAATGCTTGGAATGGTGCTGGGAAACGTTGCAAACATAATACTTGATCCGATCATGATTCTTGTATTCGGCTGGAATGTGGCAGGCGCGGCGATAGCTACCGTAATAGGAAATATAGTATCCGCTATTGTATACATAAGCCATCTGCTTTCCAAAAAGACAATGCTTTCCATTAAACCGTCGGATTATAAGGTTAATAAGAGGATTGTAACCGGAGTATTTGCAATAGGTATTCCGGCGTCGCTTAACAGCGTGCTTATGAGTACGTCAAACATAATAATCAATAATCTCATGAGCCGCTTTGACGATATGGCGGTTGCAGGTCTTGGGGTTGCGATGAAAGTAAATATGATAGTGGTAATGCTCCTTATAGGACTTGGAACGGGTATACAGCCTCTTCTTGGTTACTGCTATGGCGCGGGGAATAAAAAGAGATATATGGCAATACTGAAATTTTCACTGATTCTTGCATTCTGTATGAGTATGGTTATGACTGTACTCTGTTATATGGGAGCGGCGCCGCTTGTAAGGGCTTTCCTTGATAATCAGGATGCGTTTTCATATGGATTTGCTTTTTCAAGAATATACATATATTCAGGACCTATACTTGGAATACTTTTTGTGCTTATCAATGCCATACAGTCTACAGGAGCGGCGCTCCCTTCGCTTATCCTTTCGATAAGCAGGCAGGGACTGGTATTTCTGCCGCTGCTGTTTCTGTTCAATAAATTATTTAATTCACCATATATGCTTGCAAGGGTACAGCCGGTTACTGATTATTTTGCAGTAACGCTCTCAGCGATACTCTTTATATTTACAATGAAAAAGTATTTTAAGCATATGGAAGATACAGACGATTAAAAAGTACCAAAAAGGCAGTGGTTTTACACTGCACTAAGGTACATTACCCCATAAGCCGGGATAGTGATATTTCCGTGAAATTCATGTAACTCTCCGGTAATAAGGTCTTCTAATTTATCACAGCCGGCGTCAAAGTATACGGTCACGTCTTCACAGTCGGCATTTACCGCGACATAGACTCTGTCGGAGCCGCTGTTTCTTTCAAATACGCAGTGTTTATTCTGAAGTACTTTTGAATAAAAAGCGCCGTTGCATAATGCGTCGCTGTTTTTATGCGCAGCAGCAAGGGCAGATATGTATTCGGTAAGTTCATTAGTTACCGGCGCATCGAAACATGCCCTGAGAGCAGGGTCGCCTTCGCTTTTATGCGCCTTTGCGCCCCATTCGCTTCCGTAGTATATACATGGTATTCCCGGCATGCCAAACAACATTCCGTAAATTGGCTTAAGATGGTTTTCGTTAGTAAGGTCGCTTGCGATACGCGATACATCGTGGTTATCCACAAAGCACAAGAGATGCTTGCCTTTATAAAGAGTCCAGTTTTCCGGACCAAACTGTCTGAGAAGCGAGTGGACTATTTCAAACATGTTCATTGAATTAAAACTTGAAAATAATCCTTTATAACACTCGTAATTGGTACAGCTGTGGAGCATTTCATTATTTACGAATCTGTTATAATCGCCGTGCAGAAGTTCGCCTATAAGCGCAAAATCAGGCTTTAATGAATCGCAGAAACTTCTGAGCCTTCTAAGGAAGTCCATATCCAGACAGTATGCAACGTCAAGCCTAAGACCGTCTATCCCAAATTCCTCCGTCCAATAACGGACAGCATCAAATATATGGCTGATCACTTCTTCATTTCTGAGATTAAGTTTTACAAGGTCATAATTGCCCTCCCAGCCTTCATACCACAGACCGTCATTGTAGTTGGAATTTCCGTTGAAATCAATATAAAACCAATCTTTGTAACGTGATTCATGTCTGTTCTTAAGGACATCCTGAAATGCAAAAAATCCGCGTCCTACATGGTTAAATACTCCGTCGAGTACTATACGTATTCCGTTGTCGGAAAGTTTTTTACACAGATTTTTAAAGTCTTCGTTGGTTCCGAGCCTTACGTCTATTTTTTTGTAATCGCGCGTATTGTAGCCATGTGTATCGGATTCAAATAAAGGCGAAAAATATATTGCGTCCGCTCCGATTTCCTTAATGTGCGGAATCCAGCTCTCGATTTTATTTATACGGTGCGCAGGCACCCCGTCGTTTTCAAAAGGTGCGCCGCAGAAACCAAGAGGATATATCTGGTAAAACACACTATTGTCAATCCACATAAATTCATCTCCTTAGAAAAAAAGTATATTTGATTGCGCAGTTACCTAAAGCGCATACGAGCATATTATACACTATTTTGCCTGTTTATGCACTAGCAATTATTTAAGCGCCTCACTCAGGCTTTCCGGGATTCCCCTCGGCCCTCTTACAGCAAATATCCCATACTCTTTTCCAAGGACATCAAACGTAAACTTATCAGGGTCATAACGTTTTTGCAGTTTGCTTTTCGGTATATCCATAATAAGCGCAAACCATTTCTGGTTGTCGCATATATGTTCCTCCATGTCTTTTACTGTTTTGTAGGGCGCAGATGTTTTATTTAAGTTGCTGAACAGATTATAACATAAAAATGTTTTGTGGTTTCCTTTTAGATGATTTAGTAAAAAATTTCAAAAAACCCTTAACGGCAAAGGAAGTAAAATGGCTGTTTTTTGTATAATTTATATATTGAAATGTAATTACGTTTACGTTACAATAAGACTAAATAGGGAGGTATTGGACATGGAAAAAACAACAACTTTAAATTTGAGAGTTAATCCGATAGTAAAACAAAGTGCGGAGTCTGTGTTGTCAAAATTAGGTATTTCAATGTCTGCAGCGATTAACATGTATTTGAATCAGATTTCTCTTACCGGAGGAATTCCATTTGCGGTAACTTTACCAAAAGCTCCGGCATCAATAAATACTGCAATGATGACAGATGAAGAAATTCATGCAAAATTACAAAAAGGTTATGCAGATGCAGAAGCAGGTAATGTGACAAATGCAGCAGAAGTATTTGAAAAATTCAGGGAGAATCATTAATATGGAATATAATGTTGTAATTACAAAAGACGACGGACAGGATATGGAGGATATATATAATTATATTTCATTAGAATTATTGTCTCCGGAATATGCTATAGGGCAATATAATAGGATTGCAGATTCGATAATGCAGCTTGATACATTCCCGACAGGTTTTAAAACAGTTGATTTTGAACCTGAACATTCTATGGGACTTAGAAGAAAATTTATTGATAATTATACGATTTTCTTTAGAATAATAGGCAATCAGGTTGAGGTGACCAATGTGTTATATACGCCATCAGATATTGAACAACGATTAAAAAATAGGATAAATTGAACAGGTAGAAGACCTTTTGTATGATGAGGCGTTTGATTTTATCAAGGTAGCCGAAAAAGCCGGAATTAAAAAAACTGAAGCAGAAAAATGTATCAATCAAGTTAGGGATGCTGTTTCAAAATGGACCGGCTGTGCAGAAAAGGCAGGTCTTTCTTTGAAAAATGCGGAAAGAATTCAAAAATTCTTTAATTTAGAACTGTGAATTTTACGAATTTTTCAAAAAACCCCTTGTATAAAGCCTGAAAAATCAAGAGTGTATGTTGTAATAATAACTTTATAGTACACCGCTTAGTACACAAAAAATTTTGTTCAGATTATAGAACCTTAGTATTACTATATTTTAAACGTTTAGATAAGTCCATGTACTGACAGAAAATCAATATATGGACTTATTTTGTTATGGACAGCCGGGAAAGCAAAGAAAATAAAATATCGCAGCATTATAATAGTGTAATTTATTAGAGATTCTGTTATAATTAAATATGCAATTGAACAATATTCGGGAGGAGGAAAATTGAATATGTCAGATAAAAGACTAAACAATCGAATATTTTTGATGTATCTGGTATCAGAGAATTATAAGAAGTTTCATAAGTTATCTTCCGAACAATTTCTGGAGTTGAATCGTAAATATGCAATCTTAAATTATATTGCAGAATGTCCGGATATATTTGATAATATGTCGGATTCTGAAATGGTAGAGGAGATCGATGAATATGTATCAGCAATTTAGAGAAGTATTGTATCATGGAACTGTTTCAGAAATTGTCAAAGTTGATGTGACAAGAGGAAGGGATAAAAAAGATTTTGGCAAAGGATTTTATATAGCGGTATCTAAAAATCAGGCCGTAGGCATGATGCACAAAAAGAAAAAAGAAGCTGTTAGAAGAAGCAGAAATAAAAATGCGGAAGATGTAAACGAGTATTTGTATCAGATTACATTGGATATGGAGTATGCTAAAAAACTGGATATTAAGGTGTTTGAGCAGGCAGATGAGGAATGGCTGGATTTTATTCTGATGTGCAGGGAGAGAGGGGGAATACCTCATGAATATGATGTTGTTATTGGTCCGACGGCAGATGATGATACGATGTTATGTTTAAGGGCATATTGGGATGGCTTATATGGAAAGGTTGGTACTCCAGAAGCTAAGCAAATCCTGCTAAATAATTTAGAAACAGAAAATCTTGGAGTTCAATATTTTATTGGAAGTCAGGAAGTAGCCGAACGTTTGATTGTCAGCATTGTTCCGATTGAATGGAGATGATAAAGTATGAGCGAAAGTAAGATAGAAACTGCAAAGGGAATGTGTGTGGTTGATGTTACAAAGTTTTTGATGAATAGAAATAATTGGTCAGATGATGTTGCATATGCCCATTTTATGGGAATGGAATTATATAAGATTCTTGTGGACACGGATTCAGGAATGTATCTTGAGCCGAATGATTATCTTTTTGAATGTTGTGAAATTGAAGAAAGCAGAGGAGTAGATGCTTTGTACGATTTTATTAAAATTGCGTGACGTATAATGATTGGATTGATGAAAGAAGGGATTGAAATTATTGGATTGCATCTGTTTCCGTTATTTGGCACTTAACTTGTCATATTTGACAAATTAAGTGCTTTATGCTATTATAATTGTGCAAATTTGATAAGTTAATAAATCAGGTGATCATATGAAAATAACCGGAAATGAAAATGAGCAGGCTATTTTGAAAGAGCTTGGCACTCGAATTAAGCAATATCGCATATCATTAAATGTTACGCAGTCCAATCTTGCAGACAAATGCGGAATTTCTGCAAGTACTGTGGTTCGTATTGAAAATGGTGTAGATTCAAAATTTTCAAATTATATAAAAATATTAAATGGATTGAGGCTAATACAAAATATAGATATGCTAATTCCTGAAATACAGCCGGATTTCAAGGCGCTCTTTGAGCAAAAAGTTCCAAGACAGCGGGCCAGATCAAGCGATACTGATTTAAAATCAAGCTGGGTATGGGGAGAGGATAAATGAAAGGTATAGATTATGGATGTAAGAACAGTTAAAGTTAAAATGTGGGGTTCAGCAATTGGTTATCTTCACAGACAGGATAATGGATTGATAGGATTTCAGTATGATGAGAATTTTATCCCAAGCGGCATAGAAGTTTCTCCAATTAAAATGCCTTTGTCTGATTTAACATACTCTTTTCCGGCTTTGCCGGAGGAAACATTTAACGGTCTGCCCGGAATGATTGCAGACTCGCTTCCTGATAAATTTGGTAATATTGTAATTAAGCGTTATTTAGAGAGTCAAGGCAGGACAGAAGACAGCTTAACCGCACTTGAGAAATTGTGTTATACAGGTCAAAGAGGTATGGGCGCGTTGGAATATGAACCCGCAGCGGATATTACAGATATTAATGAAGAGGTTGATATTGACGCACTTACAAAGCTTGCTGCGGATATTCTGTCTGAAAGAGAAAATCTGAATATAAAGTATGATTACAACATGCTGGCGCAGTTAATGCAGGGAAGCTCTTCTGTTGGCGGTGCAAGAGCAAAAACACTGATCGCATTAAACCCGGAAACAAATGTTGTGCGTTCAGGACAAATAAATGCCGGTGAAGGTTTTGAATACTGGCTGTTAAAATTTGACGGTATCGCAAATAATAAAGACAAAGATGAAGAGCCGGATAATAAAGAATATACCAGAATCGAATATGCTTATTACCTCATGGCTAAAGAGGCAGGAATCAAAATGAGTGAGTGCCGGTTATTGAAAGAAAATGGCAGAGCGCATTTTATGACAAAAAGGTTTGATCGCAAAGGCGCCCGCGGCGAAAAACTTCATATGCAGAGTTTATGTGCAATAGCGCACATGGATTTTAATTCTCCGAGAATGTATTCTTATGAAGACGCATTCAGCGTCATGAGGCAGCTGCAGCTCCCTTATGTTGATTTCGTGCAGATGTACAAAAGAATGCTTTTCAACGAATATGCCAAAAATTATGACGACCATACCAAAAATGTGACCTTCCTGATGGATAAAAAAGGTGTATGGAGTTTGTCGCCTGCGTATGATATGACATTCTCTTACAGTAGGATAAGTACATGGGTAAATGCACATCAAATGCTTATAAACGGCAAAGCAGATGAAATCACGAGAGATGATTTTATCAAGGTAGCCGAAAAAGCCGGAATTAAAAAAACTGAAGCAGAAAAATGTATCAATCAAGTTAGGGATGCTGTTTCAAAATGGACCGGCTGTGCAGAAAAGGCAGGTCTTTCTTTGAAAAATGCAGAAAAAATTCAAAAATTCTTTAATTTAGAACTGTAAATTTTACGAATTTTTCAAAAAAACCCTTGTATAAAGCCCTTAGACGATATATAATGATTTCTACAAAACTTAATAAGTCTTCGGGGCGGGGTTGGATTCCCCACCGGTGGTAAAGCCCACGAGCCGTAAGGCATGATTCGGTGAGATTCCGAAGCCGACAGTATAGTCTGGATGAAAGAAGATAATGCAGCATTATGATGTATGATAATGGTAAAATGTCCTGAGCTTATAGTTTGGGACGTTTTTTATTATAATATTTAATAGCAGGTTGAGTTTTAAGGTATGTCAGGATATATACGATTGCGCAGGTTTCACAATACCACATCAGGCACGCTTTCGCTGCGCTCGTCACGCAGCGGTACATAAGCCGCCGCATACACGGCGGCAAGAACCGGCGGCCTCGCAGCGCCTGTCTGTGATACTGTGAAACACACGCAATCCAATAGACCTGACATTAGCTAAAACGTAACTCATACTATATTAAATATTTCAATAAAAGCATAGGGTACAATTGTGTATTTTACAATGCGCCGCATACGATTGTGTTAGGATTTTGTGGAGTGCAGGTATATGCGATTGCCGGATTTCATATACCGTAAGCAGGCGCTGTGAGTCCGCCGGTACTTAGCGAGCAGGAAGCGAGCTTAGGACCGCTGCGTGGCGAGGGCAGCGAAAGCGTGCCTGCGGCGGCATATGAAAACCGCGCAATCGCAAGACCCGCACATAAAATCCGCACTCAAACATTTGAAAGAAGGAACCCCAATGAACGACTCAGATTACATGAAACTCGCAATAGAACTCGCCAAAAAAGGCGAAGGAGCAGTATCTCCGAACCCCATGGTAGGCGCCGTCATAGTAAAAGACGGACGGATAATAGGACAGGGGTATCACGAAAGATACGGAGAAAAACATGCGGAAAGAAATGCTATTGCTTCATGTGCGGAATCTGCCGAAGGGGCGACGATATATGTTACGCTTGAGCCGTGCTGCCATTACGGGAAGCAGCCGCCGTGCACGGAAGCTGTTATTAGCGCGGGAATAAAAAGAGTGGTTGTCGGTTCAAGAGACCCCAATCCGCTTGTATCGGGCAAGGGGAATGAGATGCTGAGAAAAAACGGCATTATCGTAGAAGAAGACTTCATGAAAGAAGAATGTGACAGTATCAATTATGTGTTTTTTCATTATATAACGAAAAAAATGCCTTATGTGATAATGAAGTATGCGATGACGATGGATGGAAAGATTGCCGCGTATACAGGAGATTCCAGGTGGGTTACGGGCGATGAGGCAAGAAAGCTTGTGCACAGTGACAGAAACAGATATACGGGTATCATGGTCGGTTCGCAGACAGTATTAAATGATGATCCGATGCTTACGTGCCGTATACCCGGCGGACGAAATCCGATAAGGATAATATGCGATACAAGGCTCAGGACGCCTATTTGTTCAGATATAGTAAATTCAGCAGACAGGATAAGGACCATTATTGCCACGGGAAGCAGCGCGGCAAGCAGATATGACGGCTATGAAAAAAAAGGCTGTGAGATGATCACGGTAAATGAAAAAGACGGTCATATCGACATAAAAGAACTTATGAAAACGCTTGCAGACATGAAGATAGACAGCGTCCTTCTTGAAGGAGGGGGAACGCTCAATTTTGCGGCGCTTAACGCGGGCGTGGTAAATAGAGTGCAGGCATATATCGCGCCAAAGATCATAGGAGGCAGGATGGCGCCGTCGCCTGTGGGAGGAACGGGAAAGGCAAAGATGTCAGAGGCCGTAGTACTTAAGAATAGTACGATAAAAAAGATTGGCAGCGATTATATGATAGAGAGCGAAGTGGTAACAGATGTTTACGGGGATAATTGAAGAAAAAGGAAAGATAAAAAATATCAGATCAGGCGCTGATTCGGCGGTTTTTACCATAAGCGCGGATAAGATAATGGATGACGTAAAGATAGGCGACAGTATTGCGGTAAACGGAGTATGCCTTACCGTCATCTCGGTTTCGGATAAAAGCTTTATGGCGGACGTTATGCATGAGACGCTTGACAGGTCTGCGCTTTTTAGTTTTTCTGCGGGAAGTTATGTAAACTTAGAGAGGGCAATGCCCGCCTGCGGAAGATTCGGGGGCCATATAGTGGCAGGACATGTAGACGGCGTCGGAACGATAACGAATATAAAAAGAGACGATAACGCCGTATGGTATACGATACAGGCAGGGGATAATATCCTAAGATATATAGTGGAAAAAGGTTCTGTTGCGATAGACGGGATAAGCCTTACCGTTGCAAAAGTCGGAAAAAGTGATTTTTCGGTATCGGTTATTCCGCATACGCTTAAAGAAACTGTGCTTAACGAAAAAAGAACCGGAGATAAAGTAAATATTGAAAATGATGTTATAGGGAAATATGTCGAAAAGCTTATTTTAAATAATGATAAGGATGAGAAAAAAGAAGGCAGCATTACAATGGATATGCTTTATAAATATGGATTCTGAAAGGGGAGATGACGGATGTTTTCATATAATACCATAGAAGAAGCGCTTTCGGACCTTCGCGCGGGCAAGATGATACTTGTGACAGACGATGAAGGACGTGAAAATGAGGGCGATCTGATATGCGCGGCGGAGTATGCGACTCCTGAGAATATCAATTTTATGGCGATACATGCCAAAGGGCTTATATGCATGCCTATGTCGGAAGAATATATAAGAAGGCTTCAGCTTCCGCAGATGGTGCATCATAATACGGATAACCACGGAACGGCGTTTACGGTATCGATAGACTATGTGGATACTGCTACGGGAATATCCGCAAAGGAGAGGTCGCTTACGGCGATGAAGTGCGCGGATGAAAATTCAAGCCCGTTAGATTTCAGGAGACCGGGGCATATGTTCCCGCTTCTTGCAAAAGAAAACGGCGTGCTTGAAAGACCGGGACATACCGAAGCGACGGTAGACCTTTTAAGGCTTGCGGGGCTTAAGACGTGCGGGATATGCTGTGAGATCATGCGTGAAGACGGAACTATGATGCGCACGCCGGAACTTATAGAGCTTGCGCAAAAGTGGGATCTTACTTTTATTACGATAGAAGATCTGAAAAATTACAGAAAACGCAAAGAGACGTTTGTAGAGTGCAGGAGCGTAACGAAACTTCCTACCAAGTACGGCAATTTTGTCGCGCACGGATATGTGAATAAATTAAACGGAGAGCATCATGTCGCGCTTGTCAAGGGCGATATAGGCGACGGCGAAAACGTGCTGTGCAGGGTTCATTCCGAGTGCCTTACGGGGGACGCTTTCGGTTCGCTTAAATGTGACTGCGGGCAGCAGCTCGCTGCGGCAATGACGCAGATCGAAAAGGAAGGCCGCGGCATACTCCTTTATATGCGACAGGAAGGCCGCGGGATAGGACTTATTAATAAGCTTCGCGCATATGAACTGCAGGAAAAGGGAATGGATACGCTTGAAGCCAATATCGCGCTGGGATTTGCGGGAGATTTAAGGGAATATTATATAGGCGCGCAGATATTAAGGGACCTTGGGGTCAAATCGATGCGGCTTCTTACAAATAATCCGGATAAAGTATACCAGCTTTCGGATTACGGATTGTCAATATCGGAAAGGGTGCCGATACAAATGGAAGCGACGGAGTATGATCTTGGTTATCTTAAGACCAAACAGAACAGGATGGGACATATATTAAATTATTAATTTAGGAGGATATAAGATTATGAACACATTTGAAGGAAGCGTAGTCTCAGAAGGCATAAGGGTAGGGATAGTAGCGTCCAGGTTTAATGAATTTATTACGTCAAAACTCCTTTCGGGAGCAATGGACGGGCTTTTAAGGCATGATGTAAAAGAAGATGACATCAGCGTTGCATGGGTTCCCGGAGCGTTTGAGATCCCGCTCATTGCTTCTAAAATGGCAGGAAGCGGAAAATACGACGCAGTGATATGTTTAGGCGCGGTAATAAGAGGAAGTACAAGCCATTATGACTATGTCTGCAATGAAGTTTCCAAAGGAATTGCAAGCATATCGTTAAAAACAGGCATACCTGTAATGTTTGGGGTGCTTACTACAGACAATATTGAACAGGCTATAGAACGCGCCGGAACGAAAGCAGGCAATAAGGGGTATGACTGCGCGCTTGGGGCGATAGAGATGGTTAATCTCATAAGGAACATAGAGGCATAACAGGTCAATATAGTTAATACGGAAAATATAAAGAGCCTTCTGCAGATAGATTCAGGTTATCTGCAGGAGGCTTTTTGATAAAGAGGAGGTAAAAAAATATGCTTTTATATGATGAAAGAAAAAGCGAAAAGAACATGACGGCAAAATATCTCCGTCTGTCAAGTGAGGACGGGGATAAGGAGGAAAGCAACAGCATTTCCAATCAGCGCGAGCTTATCGAGGCTTATGTCCGGACACATGCCGGGATCAATCTGGCAGGCGAATATGTGGATGACGGGTACACAGGGACCAATTTTGACAGGCCGGGATTTAAACGCATGATAAGGGATGCGCAAAGCGGGAGGATTAACTGTATCATAGTTAAGGATTTGTCGAGGCTTGGGAGAGATTATATCGGAATGGGACGATATATGGAAAGGATTTTCCCGATGATGGGAATACGGTTCATAGCGATAAACGACAACTATGACAGCGCAGAACAGGAAAATCCGGATGACAATACGGTTGTCTTATTTAAGAACCTGTTAAACGATGCTTACAGCCGCGATATCTCAATCAAGATACGGACGCAGCTTGACGTCAAACGTCATAATGGGGAATTTGTAGGGGGATTTGCGCCGTTTGGCTACAAAAAAGATGAAAAAGACCATAACTGTCTTATGATAGACGAAGAGGCCGCAAAAGTTGTATATGATATCTTCCAGTGGAAACTGGACGGGATGAGCACGCAGGGAATTGCAGACAGGCTTAACGATAATAAAGTAAAGTGCCCTTATGAATATAAGAAGGCGAAAGAAACGGGATTCTATACGGGATTTAAGCCGCATGGACACGCAAAATGGGGGACTGTCCAGGTGCTTCGCATACTCACAAACGAGATCTACGCGGGAACGCTGGTGCAGGGAAAACGTCAGAAGGTCAATTATAAAGTGAAGAAATTAAAAAATGTGGAAAGGCACGACTGGGTACGCGTGGAAAATGCGCATAAGCCCATTATCCCGCAGGAAGTATTCGATACGGTACAGGGTATACTTAAGTTAGACACAAGGACGTCGCCGAAAGGAAGCGCGGTCAATCTGTTTTCCGGGATCGTACACTGCGCGGGCTGCGGAAATAATATGGTAAGGCGTAAGGTCACAAGAAACGGCAGACAGTATACATATCTGCACTGTTCTTATTACCATAAGGGCTTTGCCTGCACTTCACATCTCATCAGCGAAAAAAAGCTTGAAGAAATGGTATATGAAAGGATAAAAAAAGACATCGGGATAATAAACGCGATTGATGAAAATATAGACTATATCAAATCGGTATCTAAAGGATGCCAAAAGACGGGAGACGATACCGACAAGCTTATTTTTATCAAAAGAGAGATCAAACATTATACGATGCTGTTAAATAAATTAAACGGAGATATGGAAGCGGGAATTGTTACGAATGAAGAATATGCTGAATTTAAAAAAGATTTTGAAAGCAGGATATGCGAGGCGGAAAGATCGATCGAAAGCATACGGAGAAAACAGGAGAAGATCGTTAACATGGATACGGCGGATATGCCGTGGATCAAATATTTTAAAAAATACAGCGGCTGTATGTATATAAGCAGGCGTATGCTGATGGAGCTTGTTGAGAATATCATTGTAATCGACAAAAATAATATCGATATCAGATACAGGTATGACGATGAGATAAAAAGCGTTATAAGGCATTGCGCATACTGCGCTAAAGACAGAAAAAAGACATTGGAAGGGGTGTTATAGATATGAGATGCGTAAGTTATATAGGAAGACAGGCATGGGAAGGTTACGGGCAGGAAAATATGAAAGCATCCGTTATACAGAAGGAATGTATTGACGAATATATAAAAAAGCGCGGGGAAATGGCTGTAAGAAAAAGATATACGGATTTTGAGAGGCTGATAAGCGACGGGATAACCGGGAAATACGAATGTGTTATTTTTGCTTCGGTCATTTATTGCGGCTCTTGCTATAAGGACGCCAAAAACATGATTGCCGATATATTGTATCAGGCGGGGATACGGTTTGTCATAGCAGATGACGACGTTGACAGCGGTATGCTAAAAGAAACGGAACTTAATTCGTATCTTGAAAATAAAAAACGGCTGTTTCGTTCATATCGTATGAAAAAACTAAGCGAGAAAAATACAGCCGGATATATACTTTCCGGTTCCGTCCCATACGGTTATATAAAAAGCGCAAAAAACGGACAGCCGGTTAAAGATGAGGAAGTTTCATGCTATTTAAAAGAAATATTTGACCGCGCCATATCAGGCGAATCCGCAAAAGATATCGCTTTATTTTTAAATGAGCGAAAGGCCGACACGCCGTTAGTCCATAAGAAGAAAAGGTACGGGCATGATACGGCGGGCTTAAGCAGCGAATGGAACGAAAGCAAGGTAAGGAGGATAATAAATAATCCGGTATATGCGGGGAGTTTGACTGATATAAAATATGAACCGTATATCACTGAAAAGGAACACGAGGCTTTGACGAAAAGAAAGCGCGGCGCCTGCAAAATGCGCGCCGGAAAAGATGAAAGAAAACAGGATAATATTCTTTCGCCATATGTTTACTGCAAACAGAAAAAAAGGAAACTTGTATGCAGGAAACTGAAATCCGCAGACGGGTATGTTTTTTGCTGTCCGGCAAGATGCAAAGAAGCGGAGAAAAAAGTATGCAGGCTGCCGTATGAAGAAGTATACGGACAGGTGGTAAAAATGATCGCCGAGGAAAAAAAGCTTGCCAAAGCCGCATATCAGATCATCGGCACAAAAAGGGCAGCAGACGTATATAACATGCGAAAGGATGATATCAGGCGCAGGGCGGATAAGATTATCGGATACATGAAACCCGGGATGAGAGAAAGGGTGCTTTTGTACGAGGATTATGTTTCGGGAAAGACAGATGCGGAAAAATATGAAAAGCAGCTTTGTGAATACAGGCTCAGATACCGCAGATATAACGATGAACTGGAAGAGCTTTTTAAGGAAAGAAAAAGGATCGATACGTTATTCAGTAAGATAAATCCTTGGATCACGCTTTTTATGCAGCCTGAGGAACATAAAATAAAAGATATTATTGAAAGGGTGGAAGCGGATACTCTATTTGACGGAGGAATAGGAGTGAGCGTGTATTTTAAATATGCGGACTGGAAGGAAGAACTTATGGAAAGTGTTGCAAAGGAGGAAGGGTATGGCGAGAAAGAGCAGGAAGTATGAGAAAACGCATGATACGGATGATGTAAAAAAGGTATATTCTGCTGCGGCATACGCGCGCCTGTCCGTGGAAGATGATGAAGACGAGAAGTCTATAACTACACAGGTAGAATTGATCAAAAACTATATTGACGGCCATGACGAACTTGTGTATACAGCCGTGTATACGGACAACGGATATACGGGGACTAATTTTTTGCGTCCGGCGTTTACAAGGCTTATAGAAGACGCGCGGAAAAGAAAGATAAACTGCATAGTAGTAAAAGACATGTCAAGATTCGGAAG
>CANQDW010000015.1 GCA_947593975.1 uncultured Lachnospiraceae bacterium | reverse complement strand
GTTATTAGAAACTGATGGCAGTAACTATAAATAAAGGTACATATACCGGATTTTCAAATACGGTATATCCTCCTTCAATGTCGATATTCCAGTTCGTTACTCCCGCTTATTCAGCCATAGCGGGGGCTGTAGGCGGATATAACGGCGCGCACGACATCAAACTTCTTGGAGAAGGCAATGTAAATATTGACATGCTGTTTTATAATACCGCCAAAACAATCGTTATGTGCCACAATACAAACGTATTGATACAAAACATCAATTTCCACAACTATATGGGACACCATTTCATAGAACTTGACGCTTCCAAAAATGTAACCATTCAGGACTGCTCATTTACCGGAAGCAGATTTACCGATTCTTCAAATGATTATAAAGAGGCGATAAATATAGACACCCCGGATAAGAATACGGGCGGTTTCAATCAGCTGTGGACTAACTACGACAGGACCCCTAACGATACTATAATCATTAAAAACAATACATTTACAGATACGTTAAGGGCAATAGGAACCCACAGCTATTCTGTATCGCCTGCCGACGGATTTACACAGCTTTACCATACCAATATACAGATACTTGACAACATTATCACCAATACAAACAGTTATGCGATACGTTCAATGAACTGGAAAGACTGCATAATCAAAGGCAATACGATCAAAAATGTCAACTCCGGGAACACCGCGGCCATACTTATGAGCGGTGCGGTCAATCCGACAATTACGGAAAATGTATTTGATACCGCATCCAGACCTATTACTCTTAACTCAACCGATAATACTACTTCAACACGGCCTGACAAGGCATATCCCGCAACGCACACAATACTCGATTCAGAGGATATTACAGGCAAAAACATATCTGATATGTTAAACAATATGCTGATAGATATGAAAACTGCTACTAATATACGATTCTTTGTCGGAGGCAGAAACAAAGCTTCCAGCACAAAAACTTTGCTTTATCCTTTCGATGAAGACCATATCAAATATACATCTCCTACTCCGACACCTGCGCCGACCAATACGCCTGAGCCTTCTGCATCTCCGGGACCTTCAGCATCACCTGAACCTTCCGCATCGCCGGAACCTTCCGCTGCTGATACTATTCAGTAAAGGAGCATTTGACATTGAAAAATTATCTTAATAAAATAGACGAAGTTATTAAAAACGGTAAATACAAAGACACTTGGGATTCCCTGCAGCAATATCATGTGCCGCAATGGTATGAAAAAGCCAAATTCGGAATATTCATACACTGGGGGTTATATTCTGTCCCGGCATATAATAACGAATGGTATTCCCGGAATATGTACATACAGGGAAGTCCCGAATACGAACATCATATAAAGACCTACGGGGCTCATAAGGATTTTGGATATAAGGACTTCATACCTTTATTTAAAGCCGAGAATTTTAACGCTGAAGAATGGATCAGGCTGTTTTCCGATTCAGGCGCAGAATACGTAATTCCGGTTGCCGAGCATCATGACGGATTTCAGATGTATGACAGCGAACTTTCCATATGGAACGCTAAAAACATGGGGCCAAAGCGTGATATTCTCGGAGAGTTGTCGGATGCATGTAAAAAATCCGGAATCATAAACGGCGCTTCCAGCCACAGAGTTGAGCACTGGTTCTTTATGGGACACGGAAAAGAATTTGATTCAGATATAAAAGAACCTATGAAACGCGGAGATTTTTACTGGCCCGCAATGCCTGAACCCAATCACCATGATTTATTTTCCGAGCCCGCACCTACGGAAGAATATTTGAACGACTGGCTCTGCCGTTGTTGTGAAATCGTTGATAAATACAGGCCTCATATAATATATTTTGACTGGTGGATAGAACATAGCGGCGTAAAGCCATATCTGAAAAAATTTGCCGCATATTATTATAACCGCGCCGAGGAATGGGGCGAAGAAGTTGTAATTAATTATAAGCATGATGCATTTGAGTTTGGAACTGCGGTAGTGGATATAGAACGCGGACAATTTGCCGACGCCAAACCTTATGTATGGCAGACGGATACTGCTGTTGCCAAAAACTCGTGGTGCTATACCAAAAACAACGAGTACAAAACTTCTTCCCAGATAATATGCGACCTTGTCGACATAGTAAGCAAAAACGGCAGGCTCCTTTTGAATATAGGTCCGAAACCTGACGGAACAATTCCTGATGAAGATAAAAATATTCTTTTAGAGATAGGAAAATGGCTTAAAACAAACGGCGAAGCAATATATGGCGCAAAATTATGGCGAAAGTCAGCAGAAGGTCCCACCCTTATTAAGGAAGGACAATTCGCTGACTCAGAAGCCAAGCTTTTTACATCTGAAGATATACGCTTTACCGTAAACGGCGGATACATATATGCC
Organism: uncultured Lachnospiraceae bacterium; assembly: GCA_947593975.1. Classification (GTDB taxonomy): domain Bacteria; phylum Bacillota; class Clostridia; order Lachnospirales; family Lachnospiraceae; genus V9D3004. The sequence continues at coordinate 35,808 of CANQDW010000015.1, read as the reverse complement.
ATATGCCTGAATATGAAAGGTAAAAACAGCATATGCATAAAGTCACTCGCAGAGGCGGACGCATCCGCTGCTCCTAATTTTCACGGCATTATCAAAGAAATCGAAGTGCTCGGATATGATAAAAATCCGAAGTGGTCCCGCGATGATAAGGGGCTTCATATAACAACAGTCAGTGTAAACAATGATAAGCCTGTTGTATTTAAAATATTAACAGATTGAGGGATAAAATAATGATCGTATACGGTTTTATTATTCTTTTACTGGCAGGGTTGTGCCAGGGCAGTTTTGGACTTGGTTACAAAAAATACTCTCCTTTTTCATGGGCCGCATTCTGGGGAATATATAATATAATGTGTATCATAACATCTGTATGCTTCACATGGTATGCTGCTCCGCGCCTATGGGATGTAGCTTATGAAAAAGGCATAACCTTCTTTCTTTTGCCTGTTTTCTGCGGCGCTCTTTGGGGATTATCCGCAGTATGTTTCTCAAAAGGAATTACCAAAATAGGTATGTCAATGGTATATGGAATATCGATGGGAATATCTACCATTGTGGGTTCCATAATGCCTATGGTAATTAACCATACATTTCCTTTTGGAATAAAGTCTGTTTTCTTCTTTACCGGACTTATTCTTACGCTTATTGGCGTAATCATCATAACAATTGCAGGAGTAAAACGTGACGGAGGTTCTGCCGGTTCCCTGTCAGGAATTATCCTTGCAGTCATATCCGGTCTTGGTTCGGGCGCTATGAATATCGGCTTTACATTGTCAGAAGATATCAGCGGCAGCTTCACTGCACTTGGATACTCACAGACTGCCATATCATGCGCCAAATGGCTGCCTGTCCTTGTTGGGGGATGCCTTATGGGACTTTTATGGTGTATATTTGAACTGTCTGCAAAACATGAATGGAATACCATAACCGAGAAGGGAAGTACAAAAAGATGCGCCGTATTGTTCGGAGTAAGCATTATATGGTACGCTGCTCTCATACTTTACGGAATCTCATCATCAATGCTTGGAGATATGGGAAGCACTGCAGGATGGATACTGTTTAATGCGCTTGCTCTTATCATTTCTACAGCATGGGGCCTGAAAACCGGCGAATGGAAAAACCACAAAAAGAATCTTCTATTTACAGGATGCGCAGTACTTATCGCTGCATGGGTATTTACTGCACTTGTGTGAATATCAGTATATAAAAGGAGCTTTTGCTAACAGACGATCTGTCAGACAAAAGCTCCTTAAATTATACATCCATTATCTTATCAATTATTTGTAAAGTTCAACAAGCTTCATAAGGTGTTCATAACGAGCCTTAGCCGCCTGTTCGTTCCTCTCAAAGAGTTCGTCAGCACGATCCGGGAATGCCCTCTTAAGACGTGAGTAACGTGTCTCATTGTTAAGGAATGCCTGATACTGGCTGTAATCTCCCTCTTTTGAAGTAAGAGTAAACGGATTCTTGCCTTCTGCTTTAAGAGCAGGATTGAATGAGAACAGATTCCAGTAACCTGCTGCTACTGCTAACTTCATCTCATCCTGGCAGTGGTTCATTCCACCCTTAACTCCGTGAAGTTCACAAGGCGCATATCCGATAATAAGTGAAGGTCCGTTGTAAGCTTCAGCTTCTTTAATAGCCTTTACAGCCTGCGCAGGGTTAGCGCCAAGCGCTATCTGTGCAACATATACATAACCGTAGCTCATTGCTATTTCTGAAAGCGACTTCTTGCCGACTTCCTTACCTGCTGCTGCGAACTGGCAAACCTCACCGATATTTGAAGCCTTGGAAGCCTGACCGCCTGTATTTGAATACATCTCTGTATCAAATACCATAACATTTACATTCTCGCCTGAAGCAAGTACATGGTCAAGTCCGCCAAATCCGATATCATATGCCCAACCGTCGCCGCCGAAGATCCATACGGACTTCTTAGACAGATAATTCTTCTTCTCAAGAACTTCTGCTGCTTTGCCGCAGCCTGCTTTTGCATTCTTCTCAAGAACTGCAATAAGCTCTTCTGCTGCCTCATGATTGGTCATTGTATCATCCTTAGTTTCAAGGAACTTGTCAATAGCTGCTTTGGTAGCGTCATCAGCCTTATCGGAAGCCTTCATTTCTTCAAGTTTGGCGATCTGCTGATCACGTATTGTCTTCTGTCCAAGATACATACCGAAACCATGTTCAGCATTATCTTCAAACAGTGAGTTAGCCCATGCAGGACCCTTACCTGAATCTTTATTTACCGTATAAGGACATGTTGCTGCAGGACCGCCCCAGATTGATGAACATCCTGTAGCGTTTGAAATGTACATATGCTCGCCAAAGAGCTGTGTTACAAGTCTTGCATATGATGTCTCAGCACATCCTGCGCAGCTTCCCGAGAACTCAAGAAGCGGCTGGTTGAACTGTGAACCTGCTACTGCAGGCATCTCATCAGCGCAAGGTTTCTTGCTTACATTAGCAACAAGATAATCAAATACAGGCTGTTCTGCACTCTGAGTTTCCTGCGGAACCATCTTAATAGCCTGAACCTGATCAGGACATACAGTTACACATTCGCCGCATCCCATACAGTCAAGCGGTGATACGCTCATTGTAAACTTATATCCTTTTGCTTTTGGATTCTTAGCATCTGCAACTTTCATATTGTCAGGCGCTGCTTTAACTTCATCATCCGTAAGCAGATATGGACGGATTGTTGCATGTGAACATACAAATGCGCAATTGTTACACTGGATACATTTAGAAGCATCCCATTCAGGAACCATAACTGCAGTTCCCCTCTTCTCATAAGCAGAAGCTCCGAGTTCAAACTGTCCGTCTGCAATATCAACGAACTTGGAAACAGGAAGGCTGTCGCCATCCATGAGTCCAATCGGATTCATAAGGTCTTCTACCATCTTAACCGTGCCCGGTCTGCCCTCAAGTTTTGCAGCCGGTGCATCCGGTTCCGGATTCTTCCATGATTCAGGAATCTCTACTTTATGAACAGCGTCAACGCCGGCATCAATAGCATTCCAGTTCATCTGGACAACATCGTCACCCTTCTTGCCGTATGACTTCTTAGCTGCTGCCTTCATATATTCAACAGCCTCGTCAATAGGCATTACATTTGCAAGTTTGAAGAATGCTGACTGAAGGATTGTGTTGGTACGCTTGCCCATACCGATTTCAATGGCTTTATCGATAGCATTGATCGTATAAAGCTGGATATTGTTATCAGCGATATATTTCTTAGCTGCTGCAGGCATATGTTTGTCAAGCTCTTCATCGCTCCACTGGCAGTTGATCATGAAGATTCCGCCCGGCTTAACGTCCTGAACCATCTTGTAACCTTTAATTACATATGATGGGTTATGGCATGCAACGAAGTCTGCCTGGTTAATATAGTATGGACTCTTAATAGGTTTATCGCCAAAACGAAGATGTGATATCGTAATACCGCCTGTCTTCTTTGAGTCATACTGGAAGTATGCCTGGATATATTTATCTGTGTGGTCACCGATGATCTTGGTTGAGTTCTTGTTAGCTCCGACTGTTCCGTCGCCGCCAAGACCCCAGAATTTACATTCAACAGTACCCGGCGCCGAAGTGATAGGAGCCGGCTTAACCTCAGGAAGGCTTAAGTTAGTTACATCATCTTCAATACCGATCGTGAAGCGAGGCTTAGGATCATCCTTTTTAAGTTCTGTATATACAGCAAATATTGATGATGGAGGGGTATCCTTGGATCCAAGTCCGTAACGTCCTCCGGTAAGTGTAATATCACATTTGCCCGCATCACGAAGAGTAGCTGCAACATCAAGATAAAGAGGCTCGCCAAGTGAACCCGGTTCTTTAGTTCTGTCAAGAACAGCTATCTTCTTAACTGTATCAGGTATAACCTTAATAAGTGCATCAGAAACCCATGGGCGATACAGGCGAACTTTGATCAGTCCAACTTTCTCTCCTGCTGCCGTAAGGTAATCAATAACTTCCTCGGCAACATCGCAGATTGAACCCATCGCAACGATCACACGGTCTGCATCCTTTGCTCCGTAGTAGTTAAACAGATCATAATCTGTTCCGAGTTTCTCGTTGATCTTCTTCATATACTTCTCAACAACTGCCGGAAGCGCATCATATACCGAGTTGCATGCTTCGCGGTGCTGGAAGAATACGTCGCCGTTCTCATGTGAACCGCGCATAGCAGGCTTCTCAGGATTAAGCGCATGGTCACGGAATGCTTTAACCGCATCCATATTGCACATTTCCTTAAGATCTTCATAATCCCATTTTTCAATCTTCTGAATCTCATGTGAAGTACGGAAACCGTCAAAGAAATTCAGGAAAGGAACTTTTCCTTCTATGGCTGCAAGATGTGCGACAGGACTTAAATCCATAACCTCCTGCGGGTTAGTTTCACACATCATTGCGAAACCGGTCTGACGGCAGGCATATACATCGCTGTGATCGCCAAATATATTAAGCGACTGAGTAGATACCGTACGCGCTGACACATCAAATACACAAGGAAGCTGCTCAGCAGCAATCTTATACATATTAGGGATCATAAGAAGAAGTCCCTGTGATGCTGTAAATGTTGTTGTAAGTGCACCTGCTGCAAGGGAACCGTGAACTGTTCCTGCTGCACCGGCCTCAGACTGCATTTCCACAACCTTGACCTGATTTCCAAAAATGTTCTCCAGCCCTGCTGCTGACCACTGATCAACAAAATCTGCCATTGGGCTTGATGGAGTAATAGGATAGATTCCGGCAACTTCCGTATAGGCATATGCCACATGTGCCGCCGCCTGGTTTCCATCCATAGACTGTTTTGCTCTGGACATTTTTATTAATCCTCCTTAAATATTTTGTTATTACACACAGATAACAGACTGCTTAAACCCTCACAGTCTGAATATCCGTCACCTGTGCTTAATTTTATCACTTTTAAATATAGTTGTAAAGCCGAAAAATCGCAATAATACGACGTATTTTTTTATGCTTGACAAATATGCCAGATTGTACTATTGTATTATTGTACTAATTGAGTAATATAATATTTTTTTGTGATAATCAACAGGTACATATTGCTAAATCCACTACTAAAAACAGAAAGGGGGTAAGCGTAATATGCCATGGGAGCTTACATCTGACAGACCAATATATATCCAGCTTGTCGAACATATCAAATTCGATATTATGTCGGGCAGATACAAACCCGGCGGGAAAATTGAACCGGTGCGTGAACTTGCCATAAAAGCTTCCGTCAATCCCAATACAATGCAGAAAGCCATGACTGTGTTAGAGCAAAGCGGACTTATATATTCCAACAGAACAAGCGGCCGCTTTATAACCGATGACCAAGAACTGATCGATTCACTCAAGACATCGGTCGCCGAGGCATACTGCAGGGATTTTATCGCAAAAATCAGACAGCTGGGATACAGCAATGACGAAATAAAAGATAATTTAAACAATTATCTTGAATAATTTTTTATTAGAGGAGGAAATAATATGGCTCCATTATTGGAATGTCGTACACTTACCAAAAAATATGGTAACACCCTTGCCTTAAATAATGTAAGTTTTACATTGGAAAAAGGCAGGATAGTCGGTCTTTTAGGCCCAAACGCAAGCGGAAAGACCACGCTCATCAAGCTTATCAACGGGCTGCTCACCCCTACAAGCGGCGAAGTGCTTATAAACGGTATGCGTCCCGGTATAGAAAGCAAATTGTCAGTGGCTTATCTGCCCGACACAATGTTTCTTAACGACTGGATGAATGTAAAGCAGCTTATCAATTATTACAGTGACTTTTACAGCAACTTTGACGTTGATAAGGCATATGACATGTTAAAAAGACTTAATCTGGATGAGAAGATGCGTGTAAAAGCTATGTCAAAAGGTACTAAAGAAAAAGTCCAGCTTATCCTCACAATGAGCAGGGATGCCGATCTGTACTGCCTTGACGAACCTATCGGAGGAGTAGACCCCGCTTCCAGGGATTATATATTGAGCACCATCCTCAATAACTATAACGAAAACGGGTCAATACTTATCTCCACTCATCTTATATCAGACGTAGAGCAGATCCTTGATGATGTGCTCATGATACGTTTCGGATGTCTGTACATCCATAAAACAGTCGATGAGATACGTGAAGAAAAACATATGTCAGTAGATGAATTATTCAGGGAGGTGTTCAGATGTTAGGCAAACTTTTCAAACACGAATTCCGTACAACAGGACGGTATATAGTTGCGCTGCTTGCATTACTGATAGTAGTGACTCCGCTTACAGCGCTGTATCTGAGATTCAGCACCAGCGATGTAATAGACAGATTTACTGTCAACAATTTCAATATATTTCAGATATTCAGCGTAATATCCGCATTAGTATACGTAGCGGCTCTGGTTTCCGTAGTTACCGCAACTACCATACTTTTAATATACAACATATACAAAAGCATGGTTACAAGCCAGGGATACCTGACACACACTCTTCCCGTCCCGACCTCCTATATCATCATATCAAAAGGCGTCGTGATGTTCGTATGGAAGATATTATCAGTTATAGTGGCATTTATTTCCCTTATGATATTTACCTATATACTCGGTGTGTGGAATTTTGATAATATTGCTGCTTTTATAAAAGAGCTCAGGAAACTTAACTTTTTTGCTTATATGCCTTCTATGATACTTATGGCTGCAAGCCTTATATTCGGCACTATCCAGAAGATACTGATGTATTTTGCTTCATTCGCGGTAGGACACCGCATGAACGGGCATCCGTTTTTGGGTTCTGTTATCGCTTATATCGCCGGAAGCTTTATACTTTCTATCATATTGGCTATAGCTAATACCATTGCAAATTTTGCATTTCTTTATGCAGATTCATATGGATTAGCGGATACCATAGACATTATGATGATTCCTGCTATCATAATATCAATAGCATCAAGCGTGGTATTTTATATAATATCCGTATATATGTTCAAAAATAAACTGAACATATAGTATTTCACACGGCGGGATATGCCGCAATATTTTTTATTGACAATACACTCTTCAAATGATATTATAATATGGCGTGAGCGGAAAGCTTACGCCGTATTTGCAGGAATGGCGGAATTGGCAGACGCGCAGGCTTCAGGTGCCTGTGGTGGCAACATCGTGTGGGTTCAAGTCCCATTTCCTGCATATAAAAAGGACTGTTTTAAAGCAGTCCTTTTTATCTTATATCCGTTTATCACGATCCATCATATGATTACTGTATAACTTTCTCAGGCATATAAGGAGTCAGCGTATTTTTGTCCCATACAAACAGCGTAGTCTTATATCCTGCCCCTTTATTCCAGCCTGCAATTATATTTACGGCTCCATATCCGTTTGCGGAAATGCTTATATCTTTTTCTGAAACCCCTGCCAGTTTTCCTTCCGCGTCATATGCCGCCCATATTACCGCAAGCTCTTTTGCCTGTCCGTCGTTCGTTATGTATACACCAAGGTCGTCGTCCGTCATCGCAGCTACTGCCGCAAATGTCTCCGCGCCGCCCGAAGATACATGGAATATTACTTCATTTGATTTAATTCCGTCAGGCGACATACAGTATACCTTAAGCGTCTTTCCTGCTGCCGCGGATGTAACTTCCAGTTCACCGTCCGCCGAAATCTGCAGTCCCGATTCCGAATTGTCGGAAGCGTTCACAACATGCCACTGCGCATTGCTAATCTCTTCTCTTGTAAACGTATACTGCGCATAGAATTTAAGGGCAGTACCGACAGATACCGGTTTTGTAAGATCTGTTTCCGTATTTGCCGTTACTCTTTTATTTATATCCGACAGTTCAAAATCTACAGTTACCGGAGTGCCTTTCTTAAGCTTTACTTCAACATACGGCATCCTGTCGCTGTCCGTGCTTATATTCTGCTTTACGCCGTTTATAGACGCGCTGCTCCAGTCCTGTCCGCATCTTACTTTTACCACATTGTTATCCGCATCGGACGTCATTGTTACGCTTGCCTTCCAGTTATCCAGATCCCAGCTTACGTCGCACTGTGTATTGCATCTTGCGCGAAGCCCCTTTATGCTTCCTTTGTACATATCTGAAAGAAGCGCCGGCACAATCTCTACTACTCCCGTATTGGAATATAGGAGCATTTCATTTACCGCACCCATTATTCCAAATGCGGAGTCCGTACAATATGTTGAACTGTGGTTCGCATTATGCGATGTCATCATGGTACTGTACTGATAATTATTCGTAAGCAGGTACTTGAGCACGTTTTCAAGTCCCGTTACATTCTTAAGCCTTGCCTCAACAAGCGCCTTATGGGTAGGTCCGTGCGACTCTGACGCTTCCTGTCCGCCATAAGCTGCCGAGCGCGCATCCATTGCTTTTATTACGCCGACCCTGAGCGCGTCGCTGCTTTGTGTTTCGTATCCCGGCCATGCTACATATGCGTGGCTTACATGCCTGTGCGAATGTTTATCTCCCAGATTCGGCGACGCCCACTCTTTCAGTTCTCCTGTATCGGCGTACATATAATCCGGTATCCTCTTTTCAAATTCTGCCCATGTACTAAAAAGCTGCGCTTTATCAGCCGGATTTACCTTTTCTGTTATCATTCTTGCCATAAACAGCGTATCCCTTGACGCCGCTATATCCATTGTCGTATTATAAGCGAGCGCCTCTCTCGAGTTATCCCCGTATCCTGCCGGCGAGTTCTCAGGCGAATATCCCGGCGTATATATATATTTGCATCCGTCGTCTCCTGCCGCTATAGCCTCGCTCATTGTAGTTCCGTCGTCGGCATGTTCAGCTCCGCTTCCGTCTGTATAATATCTTTCATCAACATACTGAAGCCAGAAGTTCATTGTCTTTTTGAGCATCGGATACAGTATATCTTTTTCAAGGTCCATATATCCGCTCGACTTAATCCTCTCCACATCTGCATCTGTATAGTCAAGCACTTCTTTGTTGCGGTCAATGTCTACGTCTTTTCCGACAGGAATCTGCTGGTTTCCGTAACACTGCCAGTATTCAAATATAGGTATGATAAGCCAGTCTGTTATTCCGTTTACATATATATGCGGAAATCCTTCTATGAAATGGAAACTTCCCGCCTCTCCGGTACCGTCTACCCTTGGCGGCGCTTTAATCGCATCGGTCATTCCATATACGTTTTCTGCATCATCATCCCAGTCCTCAACCATTCTTACTATGAAGTTGATATAACCGTCTCCTGCGCCCCGCATATTTCCTGTGTTCATTCCCGATATCTGAAGGTTCGTATTGGCGTCAAGCGTAAAGTCGCCGCTCCAGTCAGGATTCCATGCGCCGTTCCATATTGCTCCAAGCCTTGTCGAGCCGTAACCGCTGGCGCATATGAGACCAAACCTTCCGTTATTGTATATTCTTTCAAGAAATGCCTTATTAATTACATCTTTGTTAGAATTCTGTTTTGCTATAAGTTCGGTATTGGTAAGCTCCCTGTCCGCTTTTTCTTCATCTGTGGCGCACAAATCTACGCGTACATTGTTAAACATGCCTCCGTGTATCTGTACATGAGGCTCAAGAAGGATATTGTAACTTTCAATACTTGAATCAAGTCCTGAAGTATGGGCGTCTATGGATTCAAGCAGACTGTCATAGAGTTCGGTCTTTACATCAGACACATTATTGCAGCCGCTGTCAATACGGTCCACTTTCGTAACAAGCATCAGCGTCCTGGTGTTCGTTACCGTAAGCTTCGGATCGTTTACATTATTAAGCGTTCCGCCGTTAAAGCTTGACGGTACCTTAATATCCCGTTTATCAGCCGCATAATCTACGTTTCCGTCGGTTATTATCCTCGTTGCCGTTGCCCATCCGCCTCTTGCAAACTTTGTCTCCTGTACATTCTTGCTTCCTTTGCGGTTCTGTATAGGATATTTGGCAACCGTTCCGAATGCATATCCTCTTGCATCTTCCGTTACCACATAATCCGAATCAGGTCTGGCATATGTAGTCCCCTGATTTCTCATCTCTACGAGATGGTCCATTGTAAGCGTTAAGTCAAGTTCTTTTCCTTCCGGCGCTTCAATGTATGTAACTATAAAATCATCCTGCCTTGACGCAAAAGATCTGCGGTTCCATTCATTGCCTTCTGCATCCTTCCACTGTACGCCTACCTCGCCTGTCTCATAGTTCGTATATCTGTTATAATCCTGCGAATTCTCAGGAGTATAGCTGTTATTTATGATACGGTACTGCGCTGCCGGCTGGTACGGTCTCGGCCACGTAGTTCCCCAGCCCGTTCCGTACTGTTCCGAAGCATAACGGTTTACCTCGTTTATCCACGGGAAATTATCCCTTGTGATCGCGCCTTTTCTCTGTTCGTCAAGTATCCCGCTTATTACCGGCGTTTCATATATATCAGTGCCGTCCGTTACGATCTTTGTATTGTTAAATATAAATACGTCTTCCTTAGGGTCGCAGCTTTCAATAAATCCTATCTCTCCGTTTGCCGTTACCGAGCCGTCCCTCCAGTTATCATTTGTTGTACTCTTTTCTATGCTCTTATATGTATTTTCATTAAAACCTAAAGCTCCGTTAAGCCCGTATTTCCATTCTGTGTCATATGCATCCATCTTATATTCTCCTGCTCCTTTCGGTGCTGCCGCATACATGGTACCGCTGTTTACAGTCTGTACTGCAAATATAATGGCAAGAGATAATGCTGTTATCTTTTTTGCTTTTCTCATTCAGATACCACCTTTCTATTTACCGGCTTTTTTTACGGCCGAATACTTGCCGTATACCGTCTTTTTACCGTTCTTCTTATATGCCCTTACCTTTATATAGCAGGATTTCTTGTTTCCGAGCTTTATGCTGCATTTAACTTTTTTAGCTTTCTTAATATTTGCCGCCTGCTTGTATTTGCCCTTTTTCTTATCAGATATATAGACTTTGTATCCTTTTACTCCCTTTATCTTCTTCCAGGATACAACGGCAGTTTTCCCTTTTATTGCAACCTTTATTTTAGGCGCCGCCATAAGCTTAACCTTCGCGGTATCGCTTTTTTGGGATTCAAACGACCTTCCGTTTGTTGAGGTCACTTTATAGTAATAAGTCTTTCCCGCTTTGCATTTCTTATCGGTATAAGAACACGCCGTCACCTCGGATATTTTCTTATAACCGGAATTCTTTTTCTCTGAACGGTATACCCTATAATTTTCCGCGCCTTCAGATGCTTTCCATGACACCTTAACTTTAGCCGCGGCAGTCTGTACGGCTTTTACAGACTTTGGCGGATATAAATAAGGAAGGCCTGTCACACGACCTGTAAGAGAAAATTTCTTTTCTATTTTCTGACCGCCCGCACCGAGTACAAGCGTATAATCGCCGCCCCATAAATTATTGAGCTTAAAGCTTATCGTGGTAACGCCGTTTATCTTCTTTTGTCCGACATACGCTATATGGCTCTTTGATGCCTCCCAGTCCGTATATGCTCCGTTCCAAGACGGATCATAGCATACGATAGACATTTCCTTTCCGTTAAACGACGGCTCCGATACCACTACAGTAACAGTGCCGGCGCCGTTATCCGCTATCTGCACCGAAGATGCATCCGCTTTTACGTTTGCGCTCAATGCAAATGCAAAGCACATACATAATGATAAAAACAAACATGATATCAGCCTTTTAGGCATAATATATTACCCCCTTACATTTTTCTTCACATACATTTTAGTATAAATTAAACTTTCTATATTATCAAGACATAACTTTTTCTATTTTTTTACATAACCATTCGCACAACTCCGAAAGCCCGTCCCCTGTTTTCGATGATACTTTAAACACGCTGACATCGGGATTGACGTCAACCGCATCGTTTATCACACGCTCGGTATCGAAGTCAAAATATTCAGCCATATCATATTTATTTAATACGAGCGCATCGGTAGTCGCAAACATGAGCGGATATTTGCATACCTTGTCGTCTCCTTCGGGGACGCTTAGTATCGCTATCCTGAAATCCTCGCCGATATTAAATTCTGCGGGGCACACAAGATTCCCGATGTTTTCAACGAATATCACGTCAAGTTCCGACATATCAAAATCAGGCAGTATATGCTGTATGGACATTGCTTCTATATGGCATGCGCCGTCTGTATTGAGCTGTACTACCGGAATACCCATTTCCTTCATCTTTTCCGCGTCGATCTGTCCCGCTATGTCGCCTTCGATCACGCCAAACCTGTACTTATCTCCAAGCTTATTTATTATAGAAGTAATAAGGCTTGTCTTTCCCGCGCCCGGCGAGCCCATGACATTGATCAGGCATACTTTCTCCCTGGCAAGCTCCTTTTTTATCTCATCGCTTACATCTTCATTCCATTCCATGATCTGGTGAACCACTTTAATCTTCATCATATACCTCCAAACTGTCTACATATAATTCGCGGCCCGAAATGAGCTTAACATTATTGCCCCCGCACTCAGGGCATCTCAGCCTGAAACGCTCTATCTCAGACTCTTTCCCGCAATCTTTACAGCTTATTACCGCGGGGATCTTTTCAAAATGCAGTTTTGCGCCATAAGCAGGCGTATCTTCACTTAAAAGATCGTAATATTCCTGAATACAATCAGGAACCATCCCTGAAAATACGCCAAGCTTGATATTGATATCCGTAACTTTACGGTTTCCTGCTTTTTGTGCCTCTTTAACTGCTATGTCGAGTATGCTCTGCGTTACCGCAAGTTCATGCATGTCAATCACCCATTACAAATAATCGCATCCGCATTTACTATTGTATCATCTTCCGGTATATATTACTATCAATTTTTTAATAAATAGCTCCGCTTACATACATCATGATGAAAAATACAAGAACTGAAAGAAAAATACTGAGAAAAATAACTGCTACCGAACATATAATATCTTTTAAACCGGCCATCATAATAACTTCCCCTTTCAACATTTGTCGTGGTTATAGTTATATTCTAGCCGGTTTGGTGTCCAATTATCCGTACATGCCTGTTCGGATACGTATTAAACTATACAAGCACTCCCTCATTCTTGCCTACGGGAGCAACTCCTTCGCTTATCATTTTAAGCATATGGTAAACTATCTTTTCATCAAACTGTTTTCCGCTGCCTTCCTTTAGTTCTTTTTCAATAACTTCCCTTGGCAGCGCGTTTCTGTAGCATCTGTCGCTTGACATAGCGTCATATGCATCCGCGACTCCTATGATCCTTGCAAACAGAGGTATCTCTTCTCCCTTTTTCTGCTCGCAGTATCCTTTGCCGTCATAACGCTCATGATGATATTTTACTCCGTCCGTAATCCCTTCAATAGCAGTAAAATCCTTTAATATCTCCCCGCCTATAACAGGATGCTTACGGATGATATCAAACTCTTCATCCGTTAATTTGCCTTCTTTATTAAGGATCTTATCAGGAATGCCTATCTTGCCTATATCATGCACAAGCCCTACATAATATATCTTTTCCTGTTCAGCTTCCGAAAGCCCAAGCCTCTTTGCAAGTTCCCTCGAATACCACGCCACGCGTATCGAGTGTCCGATCGTATACTTATCTTTCGCATCGATCGTCTTTGCAAATGTCTGCAGCGACTGAACCGTTATCTTCTTGTACTCTTCCTGTCTTTTCCTGATACGTATTGTTCTTATATAAATGTATATAACGCTTACCGCTATAAGGAACAAAAATATCAGAACAAAACACATAACCCAGAAAACAGGAAGTTCCGTAAGTTTCTTGTCTTTATCAATCTTTATCTCATATGAATATGAATCACTCGGATCATCCGTATTTACGATATCCAGACAGAATACGTAACTTCCGCCCGGAAGGTTTGTATAACTTATCGCGCCGTTTTTATTGTTGTCAGCGCGCATTTTATTCCTGTCAAAGCCTTCAAGATAATATGTCAGCTCGTAATTATCGGCATCTTCATATGCAAGTACGGCAAAGTCTATGGTTATACGCTGTACCCCGCTCGTAAGCTTAAGGTTTTCGGGATGTTCATAAGTAATCCCGTCAACGTTTACATCATTGATAATGCCTTTCGGCAGGCAGTGTTCTACGCCTTTAAACCTAAACTCGCTCACTCCGGCCCTCGTTGCCATATAGAGCGTTCCCGTCTCATCCAGGCAATTCCATGTATTGGCATTCAGCGAACCGGTAAGCCCATAGCTGAAGCCAAAACTCCTTGTATCGGCTTTTTCGCCTGCAAGGAGCTGTTTTTTATCAATGCTTAGTATGCCGTTGTTCTGTAATATCCATAATCTGCCGTCTTTTTCATACATATCAAATATGCTTCCGGCGTCTTTATTAAAATTCCCGAGTTTCTTAAAGCTTGATTTATCCCAGTAATAAAGGCTGCTTCCGGCGCTCACAAAATATCCGCCGCCTTCCTGATCGCTCAGCATCCTAAGTACTACGCCTTCGCCAAGTCCCTCGGAAAAACCATAGTTCGTTACTTTTCCGTTTTCAATGGAGTATATGCCTCCGCCGTCGCTTCCGACATATATGACCCCCGCTTCATCCTGCAAAATGCATAATACCGAAGAATTATCCATGCCGCAGGAATCATCATAACTTGCCGCAACGCCGGTTTCATTTATTATACTGATTCCTCCCTGCGTGCCTGCGGCTATGCTGCCGTCGGAAAGTTCGTACAATGTCCTTACCGACGTATCTATAAGCCCGTTTTCGGCATTATATATGCTTATCTTATCATTGGACTCATCATAACACACTGCGCCGTATGACGAATACGTAGCCGCCCACGCCCTGCCTTTTGAATCGCATATAACCTGGCGCACTCGCGCTCCGTCAAGCATACCGGTAAAAGAATTCTCCAAAGGGTTCCATGCGCCGTCAAACATAAGCAGCCCTTTGTCCGTTGCTATATAATATCTGTTATTTCCTTTTGCCACGGAATTGACGGTAAGATTTTCTATACCCGCTTTTTCGTTAGGAGACGTATAGCATCCTCTGGAATATTTGATCACGCCGTAACTTGATGACGCAAGCCATATATTGCCTTCATAATCCTTATCCATTGCATTGACCGAAGAAGCGTTATCTCGCTCACGAAATTCCTGTATATCCCCGTCTGGCGATATCCATGCCGCTCCTTTTAATCCGGAAACCAGTATATCATCATCCTGAGTGATCCTTATTGAATTATGCGTGCTCGTTTCCTCAAGCGTATAATATGACGTCTGAAATGAAGAAGCTTCCAGGGCTTCTGAGGAAAAAGACACTTTTGCAACCGTTTTATCATCGCTTCCCAGATAAATATTTCCTTCTTTATCTGAAGCCACACAATATATCTCATTGCCGTCAAATATTTCCTCAGAATGTACTTCCCCTATAACTTTGCCGTCTTTTAACACTGCGCATTTGCCGTCGTTCATGGCGCCCCATATCCTGTTATAACAGTCTGCGGCAACACCGTAAACGGTCTGTCCTGCGACTTCCTCATCCGTACATATATCGAGTCCGTCTCCGGTAACCGCCGCTATTCCCGATGAAGACGCCGCATATACGGTACCGTCCATATCTTCGGCAAATCCTCTTATACAAAGGAATGAATTGTCTTCGGGATTGGGAATATCCGAAAATTCATCATTCTCATATACAAAAACGCCCGCGTCATTGGTACCGATCCACAAACGCCCTTTAGTATCTTCATATAACGCCCTTATGGAAGATGAAACTATCGCGCCCTCTTTACTGAAATTCCTGAAATTGGTCCCGTCATAACGTATCAGCCCGCCGTAACTGCCCGTCCATACATATCCTTCCGAGGTCTGCAGAACTACGTTCGCCTCGCCGGTAGGAAGACCGTTCCTTTCATTATATACTGTTTTTACGTAAGAAGTTTCATCGGCATATACCGTATCCGGCATGCATATTATACATACCAGAAACATTATCGTTAAATACAGCCATGGCAGTTTATCTCTCATAAAATCTCCTTATAGAAAAACCTTTTACATTTACCGGAGTTATTCTACCATAGATTTTTTTCTAATACAATTGCATTATTCTTAATTTCATATATCGTCTTACAAAAGTTTTTATTAATAATTCCTGCTGCTTACTTCAAAGAACGCCTGCGGATGATTGCATACCGGACATACTTCCGGAGCTTTTGTGCCTACGACTATATGTCCGCAGTTGCGGCACTCCCATACCTTTACTTCGCTCTTTTCAAATACCTGCGCTGTTTCAATATTAGAAAGGAGCGCGCGGTACCTTTCCTCATGATGCTTCTCTATCTCGGCAACCATACGGAATTTTTTCGCAAGTTCGGTAAATCCCTCTTCTTCCGCGGTCTTTGCAAAGCCTTCATACATATCGGTCCACTCGTAGTTTTCGCCTTCTGCGGCAGCTTTAAGGTTCTCGGAAGTATTTCCTATGCCTTCAAGTTCCTTAAACCACATTTTAGCATGTTCCTTTTCGTTATCGGCCGTTTTAAGAAACAGCGCCGACATCTGCTCATAGCCTTCCTTTTTTGCAACAGATGCGAAATAAGTATACTTATTCCTTGCCTGTGATTCCCCCGCAAATGCTGCCTCAAGATTTTTCTGTGTCTGTGTTCCGTCATATTTACTCATAATAATCTGCCTCCTATATTTATTATTTTATTACTGCCCGCGCTCTCCCGCATGGCATATATCCGTGTATTTTGCTATCTGTTCATCAATCGTAACAAGATCGTTTATCCCAAGATCATGCACGTCATGATGACCCGTGATCCTTGCAAACATCTTAAGTTCGTCGCGCGAAACATTTAAGAAGTTTGCAACCCTTTCCGCCGCGGCATCCACTTTAAGGCGCTTTCTAAGCTCTTCATCCTGCGTAGCTATTCCTACCGGGCAGTTTCCGCTTCCGCATATGCGGTACTGCTGGCACGCCGCCGCAATAAGCGCCGAGCTTGCAATCGCGACTGCGTCCGCTCCCATTGCAATGGCTTTCGCAAAATCAGCCGATACGCGAAGCCCGCCGGTGATCACAAGCGATATGTCGGATTTTACCGAATCAAGGTATTTTCTCGCCCGGCTTAACGCATATACCGTAGGCACGGTCGTCGCTTCACGCAGCAAAAGCGGGCTTGATCCCGTTGCGCCTCCGCGTCCGTCGATAGTTATAAAATCAGGCTCTGCATATACGCAGTATTCAAGATCCCTCTCTATCTTTCCCGCGGCGATCTTAATTCCTATCGGCCTTCCGTCAGAACGGTTCCTTAACATCGCAACCATTTCCTTAAGGTCCTCTTTTGAGTTAAGTTCCGCAAATTTACTCGGGCTTTGTATATCTTCGCCCTCTTTTTTCCCGCGTATGCGCGCTATCTCAGGCGTAACCTTTTCACCGGGAAGATGTCCGCCCATTCCCGGTTTTGTACCCTGTCCTATCTTAATCTCTATTGCGTCCGCGTTTCTCAAATTCTCATCAGTCACGCTGTATTTGTTCGGTATATATTCAAATATATATTTGTATGCGGCGGCTCTTTCTTCCGGAAGTATGCCTCCTTCGCCGCTGCACATCGCAGTCTTTGCCATTGCCGAACCTTTTGCAAGCGCAACCTTGATCTCTTTTGAAAGAGCCCCGAACGACATATGCGAGATATATACCGGGCTTGCAAGTATCATTGGCCTTTTCGCATTCTTTCCTATAACCGTGGCCGTGCATACGGGATCGTCGTCGTTAAGCGGCGGCGGATTAAGCTGCGCGCCCAAAAACAATATGTTATCCCAGCCCGGAAGCGGCATCTTTGTTCCCATCGCATCTCCCAAAGACCTGCCGCTTACCGCTATTTCATGGATCTCATCCATATGACGGCAGGATGCGTCATGCCGCGCGTATCTTTCATCATAAGATAGATCCGCGGTCTCCTTATGTTCGCTTTTGTTCTCGATGGCGGGCTTATCCTCATGTCCGCCTGTTTCTTTTTGTACACGTTCAAACTTTGAAGCCGGCTTTCCACATACAGGACATTCCTTAACTTCAGTAAACGGCTTTCCTTCTTTTTCCTCATCGTAAATGTATCCGCAGACACTGCATCTGTAAACTGCCATACATTTCCCCCTCCTTACAGCTTATTGTCTTCCATAAATTTTTCATACCTTGAGATCAGATCGTCTATGCCTCTCTTATCCGTAAGGAAATAAGTCATTCCGTTCTTATCCACGCTGTAGAAATTCTCATTTCCGTACGGTATATATTTTACAACCACATCATCAGCGGCATTTGGATGATATGTTATCGTAAGCACGGCATCTTCATCTGTCATAAGGGATTTATCCGCTTCTCCCGAGAGTTCAAGCAGATATGCCGCGGAATACAGCGTAAGTATCTCTGTTTCGTCTACTTTCTTTCCGTTTACATAATAAACGTTTACCATTCCGTCATCATCTGCGGTTCCCTCTTTATCCGTATCCTCATCTTCGGATTTCTCTTCCCTGCGCTCAACGGAGTATTTTTTGCCTTTATACTCTATATCGTATCCCGAAAGCTGATCTACCAGTTCGGAATATATACACGGATCAGCCATTGAAAACGGCGTAAAATCGAACAATCCGTCTACTGTTTCGGCAGATATGGTATATACTTTGTCGCTTCCGTCAGGGTTTACATAATAACTCTCGGTATCCCCGTCGACATACTTGTCGCCCACGTACAAAATATATGTGTAATATTCCCTTAGTTCTTCCGGAACCGGAGTTGCCTGCGCATCATCTGACTCGGCGTCATCTGTTCCGGTATCCGAAGCATCAGATGAATCCTCATCCTCGGAATCTTCGTCAGAATCATCCACGCCGGTCACGGTATAATAATCCAGCTTAATGGTTCCGTAAGGATCATCAAGCCCGTATTTGCTTAAATCCCCGCAATTATAATCCACACACTTTTCATAGCTTATGCCGGCATACTGACTAAGCTGCTCATTAAGCGTATCCGTGTCAGCAAGTATGTCTTTATACGGTTTTGTGATCTCCCATTTATAATATCCGTTATCCTCCTGGGCTCCGATATATTTGGCTGCAAAATCAAGTCCGTCTTTATCCGTTACGCTTACCGATGTTATATATTCGGAATTAATATTTACCTCGTCTTCTATCTGCGTCATGGATACAATATCCACATCAAACGGGTCATAATAATTATCCGATACCGAATATACCTTCGTATCCGAATCAAGCAGCGCATAATGCGCCGATACATCCGTACTAAGCGCTATTCCAAGCCTTACATTATACTGCGTACCATCCGACATCGTGATCGTATAACTCATCTGCGGCGCATCAAGCCCATATTCGGCAAGATTATTTCCGTCGTCGGATATAACTTTAATAGCATCCACATCCGCTACGGCGTCAAGCATACTCTGCACATTTTCTGTATTCATTGGGACATCCGTTCCTTCCTGGACCCATGCGTCATCTTTTAAGACCATGTCAAAACTTCCCGAACCGTTAGCAACAGATATCTTTACAACCTTTTCCGTGTCAATATCATATATGTCGATAGTTTCGCTTTCTGCTTCCTCTTTGGCTGCTTCTTCTTCGCTTTTTTTGTCTTTATAATTTTTTGCAAACACATATCCCAAAGCAAGTATAACAACCAGTCCAAGCATGATAACGATAGATATAACCTGTTTCTTTTTCATTAATGTTTCCTCCTGCGATACCATACAACAAATCCTGCCGCAATAATTGCAAGCGGAACAACCGCAATCGTAATGACAGCCCACATGGACGCCGCATTAAGCGGAACTTCAAGATATACCGTATCAAGGCTTCTCTGCGGTACGGCTATCGAATTGGTATCTTCTCCTCTCATCCAGTCAAGCGCATCCAAAAGCAGATCTGAATTCTTGCATGAATAATAACCGATCCAGTCGTCTGCAAACATATAAGGACTTGCAAATATCGCTACTTTTGAAGTTTTATCCTTATAAGTATCCACTGCCTGTATTACCGTATCAAAAGGTCCCTCTATATCGTTTTCGGTTTTTGCCAGCGTTTCTTCTTCCGATTTCTCATCGGGATTGGTTTTTGCATACGATTCCTCAGAAGTTTTTACGATCTCGGATACGGTAATAGTACTTCTCATATCCTCCTTATCCTGCAGCTTCAGGCCCTGCGCGATAGGTACTATAACATAGTCCTGAACCGTAAATTCAGAAGAGATGTCGTCCGTTACGGATGCAAAAGGATCTACAAGATAAGTAGGATAATTCTGCAGATAATTACCTTCCGTCTCAAGTACAACCCCTCCGGTAGCCTCAACGCCGTAATATGCCAAAAGGCTGTCGTAGTTTGGCATGCTCTCAGCCGAATAACCTGCCGTAAATATTGCAGCGCCGCCATTTTCAAGGTATGTCTTATACATGTTAAGTTCCGATTCCGAAATATCTGACGCGGGGCTGTTGATAAATAATATGTTGCAGTCCTTTGGAACTTCCGTAGCAGATAACACGTCTAACGTTTCTACCTGTATATTGGCTTTTTCTATAAGCTCTTTTATCCCGTTTCCGAGTTCAACTTCTTCATGCGCCGATACCACATACATCTTTGTATGGCTTTCCTCTGTTACAAACTGTATCGCGGACGTAATCTGTCCCTCCGCGTCAAGCGTATATGAATAATTCTGCGAATATGTCGAATAATCCATTGTATAATCAGTAATATACATATCATCAAACGGTATAAAGCGGCTGCTTCCCGTATCATTATTTACAACAATAACGTCATTTCCGGTCTCGGTAAGTTCAGAATCCGTATACTGCGAGGCAAACTGCGGATAAAGCTCCGGGTCTTTCCACTGCACTTTTATATTCGGATATCTTCCGTACTCGTCAATAACATTCTTTAATACTTCATATTCAGAGCCTTCCTGTACGATATAATATATCGTTATATCGGCAGAAAGCCCTTTAAGATATGAATCCGTATCATCGGTAAGCGTATATATATCATTATCCGTAAGGTCAACCTTTATATCAAGCTGGCTGACAAAAAGATTGATCAAAATAACTATCGCAACTACAAATGCAAGAACGATCGAACTATACATTCCTGTTTTAAAATTTCTGCTTGAGAAGGAACCGGCCTTCCTGCGCATTGTCTTATTTTCCGTACTCAATTCTTATATCTCCTTTCAGACTATTTAATTAACTCCATCTCTTCTTCTTAATACGCATTACCGTAAAGAAGATGAAAATGAATATAATGCTCAGATAATATACCATTGCCGATACGTCCATTATCCCAAGAGAGAACGAACGGTATCTGTCAACCACTGAAAACCAGCTGAGTATATTAACTATAAGGCCGTCATAAAATGAAGGACGAACAAAATACATGATTGCGACAAATGCTTCTCCGCAGACAAATATCGCCGCGGTAACAATAACATTATGCATCATCATATATGCGATAACTGCAATGATCACAAATATGACCGCCAGGCATACCACCTGCGATACGTGCCCCGTAGGAAGGAGGCTTGCGATATTTGTCATAAGATACGTAAATATCATTACTATAAAAGATATTACCCCGGCTATAACCTGGCTTTCGGTAAGCGATGATATAAAAAGCCCTATTGCAAGATAAGCCGCGCCCATTAAAAAGAATCCCAGGATACTGCTGTATGACTGCGCAATCTGCGCATCGCCATACATATTCATGATAAGCGGGTAAGTACATATGACCGCCATTCCTATCCCGTACAATGTAATAAGCGCAAGATATTTGCCGACTATGATCTTAACTACCGATACCGGAGCCGTAAAAAGAAGCTGGTCCGTTTTCTGCCTGTTCTCCTCTGCCAATGTCCTCATCGTGATTATAGGCATGATAAGCACGATAACAAACGTGATCGCGCTGAGCGTAGTGGACAGCTCCGCATACATATTAAGCATATTTACAACAAAAAAGTATATGCTGATGATTATAAGCATGATAGCTAAAAACACGCAGCCTATCATTGAAGTAAAATATGATTTTAATTCCTTTTTATATACTGCACCCATTATTCTTCATCCTCCTTAGATCCATACTCCGGTTCGGAAATTTCTTCCGCAGCTTCCTGCTCCGGTTCGGAAACTTCCTCTGCCTCCGTATTTTTATATTGTACATTATCGTGTGTAAGGGCAAGGAATATCTCCTCTAACGTCATCTGATGAAGCTTCATTTCAATAATAGGGCAGTTAGCCTTTGACATTGCATAAAACAGCTGCTCTCTTATATCTGCATTTTCTTCCATCTTGATACTTACGTCAATACAGTCCGGAAGCGCCGAATTGTTATATTTTACCTCTCTTATTCCTTCTATTGAATCAACAACATACTTAACAGTTGTTTCGTATCCTTTAACGGTAAGAAGCAGTTCCCTTGATTCCTCAAGCATCTTTGCGATATTGGCGGGCGTGTCATATGCTATAAGCTTTCCTTTATTGATAATGATGATCTTATCGCATACGGCGCTTACCTCCTGCATGATATGCGAGCTTAAAAGTATCGTATGCTTCTTGCTTAGGCTCTTTATAAGCTCTCTTATCTCTATGATCTGGTTCGGGTCAAGTCCGACCGTAGGCTCATCCAAAATAAGTATTTCGGGATAACCGACAATGGCGGAAGCAAGCCCGACCCTCTGTTTATATCCTTTCGAAAGGTATTTTATAAGCCTTTCAGAGACATCGTTTATCCTCGTAAGGTTCATAATGTCTTCTATCATCTGATGCCTTTCCTTTTTATTTACCTTCTTAAGTTCGGCAACAAACATCAGATATTCCCGTACTTTCATATCCGGATATATAGGCGGCTGCTCAGGCAGATATCCTATACTCTTCTTTGCCTTCTCAGGCTCTTCAAAGATATCATAGCCGTTTACTATTGCCTGACCGGAGGTAGATGAAATATAACCCGTGATTATATTCATTGTAGTTGATTTGCCCGCTCCGTTCGGTCCGAGGAAACCAACGATCTCTCCCGCATTTACGGTAAAGGAAATGTCATTGACCGCTATATTTCCATAATAATCCTTTACCAGATTTCTTACTTCAATCAAACTAATTCTCCTCCTAACTAAGATTACATAATTTTAAGCTAGATGTATTTTATAACAATATTGTCAAAATTGTGTGAACACATTGACTTAAAATAACAAAACGTGTAGAATGTCTCTGTAACAAAATACCATTTATTGAAAGAAGGATAACCATTATGGGTATGCACTATTCAAAAAAAATAATATCTCCCGAAGAATTAAAGGATAAATACCCTTTGACCAAAGAACATACAGAACTTAAAAAGGCGCGCGACGAGGAAATAAGAAAGATCCTCTGCAGCGAATCCGATAAATTTCTTGCGATCATAGGACCATGTTCCGCAGATAACGAAGATTCCGTATGCGAATATATAAGCAGGCTCGCAAAAGTCCAGGAAGAAATAAAAGATAAGATACTTATAATCCCAAGGATATATACCAATAAGCCAAGGACTACCGGCGAAGGTTATAAAGGCATGGTACACCAGCCCGACCCCGAGAAAAAGCCTGATATCGGCGAAGGAATAATCGCTATGAGAAAGATGCATCTTCGCGCGATCTCCGAATCGCATCTTTTCTCTGCCGACGAGATGCTTTATCCGGAAAACTGGCCGTATGTAAGCGATATACTTTCATATGTCGCCGTAGGCGCGCGTTCCGTAGAGGACCAGCAGCACCGTATAGTAATAAGCGGATTTGACATCCCGTGCGGAATGAAGAACCCTACAAGCGGCGACTTTTCCGTTATGCTCAATTCATGCAAAGCCGGACAGGCTTCGCACACTTTCCTTTACAGGGGATATGAAGTAAAGACCGACGGCAATCCGCTTGCGCATACGATACTCCGCGGCGCCGTGAACAAGCACGGTCAGAGTATACCAAACTATCATTACGAAGATATAATGCGCCTGTCAAAGCTGTATGAAGAATACGACCTTCTTAATCCGGCGGTCATTATAGATACGAACCATTCCAACTCCAACAAAGTATATTCAGAACAGCCCCGTATCGTGGAAGACGTTCTCCACAACAGGCGTATCTCCCCTGACATAAAGAAACTGCTTAAAGGCGTGATGGTAGAAAGTTACCTTGTCGAGGGAAGGCACAATATCGGGCAGCACATATACGGACAGTCCATTACCGACCCGTGTATAGGCTGGGATACTACCGAAGCCCTGCTTAAAAACATGGCGGACAAACTGTAATTTACGAAAATACGTACGACAAACATACCGGATTGATATAAGCTTCGGCAAAACATCCTGCAAACATGAGAAGGGTCATGGACAATATTACAGACTTCCTTTTCTTTTGCAGGTTTTTTGTTATGTATATAATACAGAAGCCATATACAAACGCATATATTATTATCTGCGGGAAATACCACATCGGAATATACCTGCAGGCATTTACCCCGTATGCCATTGCCATAAAACATGAAAAGAATCCCATACAGAAACCGTTTTTAACACACAGCCATATTATATACGGTATCCTTGCTATTGTAAGCGAAAGAAGCCACATCAGTATAAACGGACCCATCCTTTTAACCGCGATCTTTATTAAAAGGACAATCTTTTCCGCATTTCCGACATACAAAAATCTGTTTATCACATAATCGGAAAAGTTATCCACAACTTCCTTTAAGGCATCAAAATAGGAGCTCTTAAACAAGCTCCCGGCAAGTACCCCGAAGAAAGCGCATATAACAAACAGCACAGAATATTTTTTCCAAAGAACCACATAACTCATCCCCTTTTTTTAAGGATATGCAGTTATTCTGATTGTAGAACCCTCTTAAACGCAAATATTCCGGCGATCGTTTTGCCGTCCGTTATATCTCCCCTCATTATCATGTCAATAAGTTCGTCAATATCATATCTTTCAACATCTATGATCTCGTCATCATCAGGATTTTTCTCCGATACGTAAAGGTCCTTCGCATAATATATGTATACGCATTCAGAAGTGTAGGCCGGCGCTGAATGTACGTCTATCAGATGCTTTACTTCTTTCGCCTTATATCCGGTCTCCTCGGTAAGCTCGCGCACTGCTGCCGTATATGCATCTTCGCCTTTATTGATACCGCCTGCCGGAATCTCAAGGATAGATTTATCCGTACCTATCCTGTACTGTCTTACCATTATGATCTTATTATCTTTATCATATGGGACGACTGCCGCAGCGCCATTATGCTGTATATAATCCCAATCCACTATATTATCGTTTGCAAGTTTCAGCTTATCTTCATAAAAATCTACTATATGGCCTCTGTATACAAGCTTATGGCCAAGCTTTTTATATTCATCGCTCAATTTCTTTCCTCCTCGTTCATTTTCACAAATTCAGCCGCGGCTCCTTTCAAAAACTCATATACCCTGTATGCGGAACCGATATCAAGCCTTTCATTTACCGTGTGTATATCATGTATGTCAGGCCCTACGGATACGATGTCGATACCCGGAACCTTTTCTGTAAACACTCCTCCTTCAAGCCCTGCATGAACCGAACACACTTCGGGTTTTCTGCCTGTAATATCTTCATATACGGCGCCCAGCATATCGCGAAACGGCGAATATCTCTTAATATCCCAGCCGGGATAGGCTTCCCCGGAAGTATAATCTGCGCCCGACAGTCCCGCAATTACCGAAAGTTTATCGCTTATATAATGTATATAGCTTTCCTTTTGGCTCCTCATTGATACGGATATATGAAGCTTATCATCCGTCATCTTACATATCCCGACATTGGACGAACTCTCCGGCATACCGGCTATATCGCTGCTCATCACATGCACCCCGCACGGAAGAACCATAAGAAGCGATATTATCTTATCAAAAGATTCCCCGCTTACGGCTTTGTACGCGCGCTCCGCGCTTTTTGTACCGCTCTTTATCTCAAATGTCACCGCGGGTTCCGAAGATATAATCTCTTTCGAAAGAGATGCGGCTTTTTTCTTCAAAGCATCCGTTATTATATTCTCTTTCTTTTTATCTGCCGCAATGCTCATATATGCTTCGTTCGGTATTACATTGTCTTTGTTCCCTCCGTGTATATCTATCAGATATACGCCTTCTTCTTTTATATCATATAAAAGCCTTCCTAAAAGGAGGACCGCATTAGACCTGTTCTTATCTATATCCGTTCCCGAATGGCCTCCGAGAAGGTTTTTTACGCATACGTCTATCCTTATTCCATAAGTCTCTTTTCTTTCTATGGGAAGAGTGATCTTTCCCGTCATCCCGCCTGCGCACGCGCATGTAAATATCCCTTCTTCTTCCGAATCCAGATTTATCATATGCCTTCCCGCAAGGTGCGAAGCATCAAAAGCCAGAGCTCCGTTCATACCCGTTTCCTCATCCGTGGTAAAGACCATTTCATAAGGCGGATGTACAGGCATATCCTCATCTAACAGCGCAAGCATATATGCAAGCGCGATCCCGTCATCCGCGCCAAGCGTTGTGCCGTCGGCAGTCAGGTATCCGTCTTTTTCAATGATCTGTATGCCGTCGCTAAAAAAATCGTGTGCGCTTTCATTTACTTTCTCGCATACCATATCCATATGTCCTTGGAATATAAGCGGCGGGCAGTCCCCGCAGCCCTTTCCGTCTTTATATATCACTACGTTAAGCGCATCATCCTTTATATACCTGAGATTACGCTTCTTTGCAAACTCCACCAAAAAATCACTTATTTTCTCATTATAACCCGAACCTCTCGGCACGCTGCTTATCTGTCTGAAATAATCAAGCACCATATTAAAGTCTCCTTAAAATATAAGTTTTATAACCGCCTGTCAATTTTTAAAACTATGTATAGGTGCCGGAATCCTTCCCTTCCTGTTTATAAAATCATCGCATGAAAACCTGTTTACCGGCATAACCGGCGCATATCCCAAAAGTCCGCCGAATTCCACAACGTCGCCTACGTTTTTTCCGATCACAGGTATAATGCGCACCGCGGTCGTCTTCTGGTTCACCATTCCTATTGCCATTTCATCGGCGATAATCCCTGAAATCGAAGCCGCTTTTGTATCTCCCGGAACCGCGATCATATCAAGCCCTACGGAACAAACGCATGTCATTGCCTCAAGTTTCTCGATCGTAAGTGCGCCGTCATTTACCGCGCGTATCATTCCCGCATCTTCGCTTACCGGAATAAATGCGCCGCTTAAACCGCCGACATACGACGATGCCATTACGCCGCCTTTTTTCACCTGATCGTTAAGAAGCGCAAGCGCCGCGGTGGTTCCCGGGGCTCCCGCTCTCTCAAGTCCCATCTCTTCAAATATATCTGCTATACTGTCGCCGACCGCCGGGGTAGGCGCAAGCGACAAGTCGATGATCCCAAACGGTATCTTAAGCCTCTCCGACGCTTCCTTTGCCACAAGCTGTCCTACTCTTGTTATTTTAAACGCCGTCTTTTTAACCGTTTCACATAATACTTCAAAATCTTCCCCGTGTATTCCTTCTAACGCCTTCTTTACAACGCCCGGTCCGCTTACCCCTACATTTATGACCGCGTCGCATTCCGTTACGCCGTGAAATGCTCCCGCCATAAATGGGTTGTCATCAGGCGCATTGCAGAACACAACAAGCTTGGCGCATCCTATGGAGCCCCTGTCTTTTGTTTCCTCGGCCGTCTGCTTGATCACTTCTCCCATAAGCCTGATCGCATCCATGTCAAGCCCTGTCCTGGTAGAGCCGAGATTAACTGAACTGCACACCATTTCGGTAGTGCTGAGCGCTTTCGGCACAGACCTTATAAGGTCCTCGTCCGCTTTTGTCATACCCTTCGATACAAGCGCCGAATAACCGCCTATAAAATTGACTCCCGTACTTTTCGCGGCTCTGTCAAGCGTATGCGCAACAGTCACAAAATCCTCGGGAGACCTGCACGCCGAAGCTCCCGCTATAGCTATCGGAGTCACCGATATCCTTTTATTTACAATAGGTATACCGTATTCCCGCTCGATCTGCCTGCCTGTTTCAACGAGCTTTGCCGCTTTTGTTGTGATCTTGTTGTATACTTTTTCATTAAATTCCTCAAGGTTATTATCTGCGCAGTCCAAGAGGCTTATTCCAAGCGTTATGGTTCTTACATCCAGATTCTCTTTTTCGATCATCTGGTTCGTTTCTATAACCTCATTAATATTTACCATCTTTACTATCTCCTACAATCTATGCATCTTATCAAATATATCTTCCCTCTGCATCTTAATAACGCAGCCTATCTGTTCTCCCATAACGTCAAAATCATCCGCGATATCGGAAAACTGTTTGCTGCTCTCATCAATATCCGCGATCATCATCATATTGAAATACCCGCCCGTGATAGTCTGCGAGATATCAAGTATATTAACCCCGTTTTCCGCAAGATACGTACATACCTTTGCGATAATGCCTACACTGTCTTTTCCCACCACGGTAATAATTGCTTTTTTCATATTATCTTCCTTTCCTGTCTTCTTTATATGGTTACGGCGCACGACATACTGCTCCGTTCCGCCGTCTGTATATTAAATCTTGAAATATCGCCGTATTCTTTTGATAGTTCACATTTTACAGTCTGGTACGCTAAAAGCGGATAATTATTTTCTTTGCTGAGATGCGCAAGAAATATATGCTTCACATTCCGGCTAAGAAGCTGCAGTATCATCCTCGCGCACATATCGTTCGACAGATGGCCATACTCTCCGAGTATCCTTTTTTTAAGCATAAACGGATATTTCCCCGCCTGAAGCATCGCAACGTCATAATTGGCTTCCACAAAAAGCAGGTTGCACATGTCAAGCTGCGATAATATGTAATCATCATACATTCCCAGATCCGTCGCCATGCCTATGACGCCTTCGCCGCTGTTAATCCTGTAGCATACCGGGTCAATCGCGTCATGCGATGTTGAAAACGGCGTGATATGCATATCGCCGCAGTCAAATGCATGATCCGGCTCTATCGGCACAAACAGTGAAGTATCAATGCGTCTGTTCTTATCCTGTCTTTCAATCTCTTTAAGAGTAGCCTGCGTCGCATATACAGGCACATTGTATTTGCTTTCAAACACATAAAGCCCTGTAATATGGTCGCTGTGTTCATGCGTGATAAGTATTCCGTCAAGTTCTAAAGGAGAAACTCCGGTCTTTTCAAGTCCCTCTACGATACGTTTCGTACTTATCCCGGCGTCAACAAGGATGTTGGTCCTGCCATTTCCCACATATTCACAATTACCGCTGCTCCCGCTTGCAAAACTTGCAAATCTCATCTGTATTTCCCCTTTTGTAAATCCAATGGAAGTATATCACAACGCGCATTAATCCTCTATACATTTTTCCAATTGTTTAGAAAGATTTTCGATATCGCCGTTATTGTATATTACTTTAGAACACCGCTCAAGAAAAAATTCGTCAGACTTCTGCCTGCATATAAATGCTTTTGCTTTATCATATGTATATCCTCTGTCAGATATAAGGCGTCTTATCCTTACTTCGGCGTCTGCGGTCACAAACCACACTTCATCGCAAAGCGAGTCGCAGCCCGCCTCAAAGAGTATTGCCGACTCAACGGCTGCAATACTCTTTCCTTCTTTTCTGAAGTTTTCTATTTTTTCTCTTATAAGAGCGATCACAAACGGATGCACAATACTGTTTTGTATCTTAAGCTTCTCCTCGGACGAAAGAAGGATCTTCGAAAGCCTGCCTCTGTCAATACTTCCCGATCCGTCCAGTATGTCCTCTCCAAATTCCTTTACTATACGCAGATATGTATCCGTACCTTTTTTCATGGAAAGATGACCAAGCTCATCCGATACTATGATCCCGGCGCCATATCTGTCCTTAAGCATACCAAGCACGGTGCTCTTACCGCTCCCGATGCCTCCCGTAATACCTATTACCTTCATATCACTTTGCTTCATACCAGTCAGTGCCTTCCTTTACTTCCACTTCCATGTTTACGGACATATTAACCGCATTGACCATTTCCTCTTTCAGTATAGCAGCAGCCCTCTTAACCTCATCATACGGAGTCTCAAGCAAAAGTTCGTCATGCACCTGCAAAATAAGGCGCGTCTTAAGCCCTTCTTCATACAGTTTTCTTTCAACCCGCACCATTGCTATCTTAATTATGTCGGCGGCAGTTCCCTGTATAGGCGCATTCATTGCCACCCTTTCGCCAAATGATCTCTGCATAAAATTGCTTGATGAAAGCTCCGGTATCGGCCTTTTCCTCTTAAACTGCGTAACGCTGTACCCGCATTTTTTTGCGCCGTCTACAAGCCCGTCCAGAAAACCTTTTATCTTCGGATATGTTTCAAAATATTTCTTTATATATTCATCCGCTTCTTTTTTCGTTATATCAAGATCCTGCGAAAGCGCAAACGCGCTTATCCCGTATATTATCCCAAAGTTTACGGCTTTTGCCTTACGCCTAAGATCGGGCGTCATCTCAGAAAGAGGCACGTGGAATACTTTCGAAGCCGTTATCGCATGTATATCTTCTCCTTCATTATATGCCTCTATCATGCTCTCGTCGCCTGACATATGCGCAAGCACACGAAGCTCTATCTGCGAATAATCGGCGTCAAGAAATACGCAGCCTTCCTTCGGCACAAATACTTTCCTTATCTGCCTTCCAAGTTCCATCCTGATCGGGATATTCTGGAGATTAGGTTCCATACTGCTTATCCTTCCGGTAGCAGTCTTTGTCTGATTGAATTTACCATGTATCCTTCCGTCTTCTTTTATAAATACGGCAAGTCCGTCGGCATAAGTAGATTTTAATTTGGTAAGCGTCCGGTACTCAAGCACGGCATTAACTATCGGATCTTCATTCCTGAGTTTATCAAGTATATCCGCAGATGTGGAATAACCTGTCTTGGTTTTCTTCGCATAAGGAAGCTTTAGCTTCTCAAACAAGATCACTCCAAGCTGTTTAGGGGAATTAATATTAAACTCCTCTCCCGCATATTCATATATCTGTTTTTCAAGGCTTGATATGCTGTCCGACAGAGAACGCCCGTATTCCGAAAGTGCTTCCTTATTGACGCCTATACCCTCTTTCTCCATATTATGGAGAGTATATATAAGCGGCAGCTCTATATCGGTATAAAGCTCATACATATCTTCTTCTCTAAGCCTTTTTACCGCCTCTATGAATCCTCTGCGCAGTACACTGCACTGTCTTATACAATAATTTATAAAAGTATCCCTGTTCTCATTATACGCCTCGCATACCGCGCTCTTTCCGAACACTTCGCGGTATTCTTTAATCTGTTCACCAAGAAAATCCCTGGAAATATCCGCGCCGGTATAAGTATCGGTAAGCGGATTGATAAGGTATGCGGCAAGCCCCATATCCCATACGTTCTTTCTATATAATATATCCAGATAATCAAGCTGTTCCTTGACGTCATACATGATCACATCCGCGCCGCTGTCAATAAGTGAGATAATACCTTTTTTAAGTTCTTCTTCAAACTCACCAAGAAACAGCACAGGTTCCTCTCCTTCGCAGTCAATTACCGCGCCAAGCACACCATACCCGCAGGTTTCATCCTTTGCTTTATCGTCTCTTATTATATACAGCGCGGCATATGCTCCGCATGAAAGCCCGCCGTCGTCCGTCTGCGCTATACCTGTCTTTCTTTTTTCTGTCAGGATACTGCATATGCGCGATATATTTTTATCTATATCTTCCTTATTGCTTACAAGCTTGTATGAAATCTCCTCTGCTTCATCTTCACCCCCGATATTCTCAAATCTTCCAAGCATGCTTTTAAATTCCATATCTTTAATAAGCGTATATGCTCTTTCGTTAAACATATCTCCTATTGCCGAATCGCTAAGCGAATAATCAAGCTCACAGTCCGTCTTAATGGTTGCCAGCTCTTTACTTAGCACCGCGAGTTCTTTATGCTCCATAACGGAATTCTTCGCCTTGTTCGGCGTAATCTCCTCTGCATGGGCAATCACATTCTCTACCGTGCCATACTCGCATAAAAGCTTCGTTGCCGTCTTTTCGCCAATCCCCGGCAGTCCCGGTATATTATCGGAAGAATCTCCCATAAGCCCCTTTAGATCTATTATCTGTTTTGGCAAAACAGAGTATGTCTCTTTTACCGTCTCGGGATCATAGTCCTCAACTACTGTTTTTCCTCCTTTGGTCTTTGGTATCCTGAGGGTAATATTTTCAGTCACAAGCTGCAGAAGATCCCTGTCACCGGATATTATCGTTACTTTATAGCCCTGTCCTTCCGCCATACAGGCGATGGTCCCTATTATATCATCCGCCTCGCAGCCCGGACATTCGATCACAGGTATATTCATGGCAGAAAGCACCTCTTTAATAAGCGGTACCTGTTCATGAAGTTCCGCCGGCATAGGCTTCCTCGTTCCTTTATATTCTGCATAAAGCTCATGTCTGAAAGTAGGATGCTTCACATCAAAAGCAACCGATATGCACTCCGGCGCTTCCTCATCAATCACTTTAAACAGTATATTTAAAAACCCATATACGGCGTTGGTATGCCTGCCTTTATGATCCGTAAGGTCCGGCACTCCGTAAAATGCCCTGTTAAGTATACTGTGTCCGTCTATCAAAACAATCTTTTTCATAATCTGTTCAACTCCCGGATAGTTTGTCATATACACATATAATATTAACCAATTATTCCTGTATTGTCTATTACAAATAAAAAATATTATTTTCGGAGCGCGGCAAATGTTGATCAGGTGGGGAGTTTGGAAGCAAAACAGGATTATAAAGTACTTTAATATATAACAAGAGGGCGGTACAGTCTATGAAATCTGTCTGCACTGCCCTCTTTGTTATAGTTACTATTAATAATTTATATTTGTTTTATCTAATGTTTCACTTAAAGAAATCACTCCACAAGCTTTATTACTCCCATCCAATCGGGATGCTGGTAAAGACTCTTCATATCCCCATCAGACTCTCTTGATTTTATTAACCACATTTCATTATCTCTTCCACCGGTATAACAATCCATTACTGTAAGTTCAAAGCCCATATAAGTATCTTTAACAGCATCAATTGGAACAGCAATTTCTATAACATAACCATTTTCAACCTTTTTATATGCTGATTCAATATTATCTGCATTTATACTTCCGTCCTTTCCACCATCAGCAATTTTTCTATAAACAGCCTGAGATTCTTTAGAGCTGTTGCCATTAAGCCCAGTATAACGATAATGGAACGCATCCTTATTTTCAGCCCAGCTTGTTTTTCTACAAAAATCAGGATCAAGGAAAAGCTCTATTCCGTCACATTCGTAATCATTGCTGTTTGTTGCAATATCTGTATCCTTAACTTCCGCAAGTATATAAAGACTATATTTATCCCATAACATACGAGCATTTGCTGTTGTGCTTGACTTCGAAACATTTCCCCAATTATAATTTAAAGGCATAGCGGATGCTTTTTCCCAAGCATCATCAATATTTCCATCAATGTCAATTACTGCATCAGTTTTGTTAACCTCTATATCAGCTGTCGGTTCAGGAGTAGATTCTGCCTCTGTATTTTTAATTTTCATTGATACATCTTTAACATAGAAGATTTGTGTTTTTTGCTCTTCGGTTGAAAAACCATTATAAGGATTTCCTTCTGCAATTACTATATACAAATTACTGGTTTCTTTGGAAACGGTATATGTCCCTTTAACAAGAGTCCAATCCTTTGCACTATAATTTACATCATTTCCTGATTCATCTTTACAATTATTCCAGTATTCTGTACCATCTTCACCAAAAGCAACTCCAAAACAATTATTCTTGTTTACATAATCAGCACCAGCTTTAATATATAATGAATATTCAATTACCTGACCTTTTTCAAAATGATCAGAAAGTAATGTTGTTTTTATTCCGGAGAAATTGTTTACGCGGTTTTTGACTACACAACACTGTTCTTCTTTATCAACAGTAATACCGTCCTCTCCAGAGGGCCATCCATTATTCGACCATCCATCAAGACCGTTACTACCGGATAAAAATTGACCGTTTTGTATCAGTTCTGTACCGGATGTGGCAGGATTATCCGGATCAGGTCTATTAGTTGCCCCAAACACAATAGATGTAATCGTAAATGAGCCTGAATTTGGAACACTAAACATTCTGGCATGTTTAATTCCACCTAATCGATAGGATAATGTATATGTTTTTTCAAAACTACTTCTGGAAGCCTCAATAACACCGCCCCAACTAGTATCTTTATCATTATTATCATTGTTATATCTTACAGTTAATCCTGTATTTGTGCCATCAGGTACATCTTTATATTCAATTTTTATGGAGTTAAGCCACTTATCAGGATCATTATAAGCTTCTTCCGGAGGTTCAATCCAGAATTCACCACCATTAACATTTATAGTTACAGAACCATCATCATTAAATATATATTCGTTTGGTTTATTAGAATCACTATCTTTGATTGTTGACGCAGAAAGTTCCATTTTATACTCGGTCTTATCATCATTCCAACCGGTTCCAAGTACAGACGGTTTAAGATTTGTGTCATAATCCTTAATGTCATAGGCTGTAAGAAGCTCGCGACCCCTTTTCTTATAAAGTGTTCCATCTTTTAAAGTGATAACAAGATCCTTGTACTTTGTCTGCAATTCCTTAACAATCCCATCTACCGACTTACTTATATTAGTTTCAGTTTTCACTTGTCCATCAGAATCTTTAATAATTCCCTTAATTCCTATAGCAGACGAAAAAGCTTCTTCGGGTATACCGGTAATTACTACAGCATATATAATAGTATTATCCTCTTCATTTTTAGAATATATATATGGATTTTCAATACCATCAATCAAATCTTTGTCAATAGTAATTACTTTAGAAGTTTCCCCAACCGTAAGTTCAATTGCACAGGCGTCAACTGTATCAGCATTATTTACCTGTATTCCTACTCTCATGGACTGTGCTCCATTATTGTCCACACCTGTCTTGCTAAGCCTTAATGTGGCTCCAAGAACATTAACATCGCTTACATTAGCAGCGCTTGCTGTCTTAGGAAGATATGTAAGTCCTGACAGCACAAAAGCTATGGCTATAACAAAAGCCATAAGTCGTTTTCCTGTTTTTGAGATTAACATTTAAAAACCCCTTTCTTCAGAAATGTATTACGTTATACATCTCTGGTTTTTTGATTTTGTCAAAATCAACCAACTTGCTATCTTAAAATATAATTATATTACCACATACTAAAATTAATTTCCAGTATTTTTTGCTTTAAATTTATTATTTTTCATTAATTTGAAAAATAATATTGACATTTTATAAAGTATTCTTTATAATTGATACTGTCAAAATTAGCAACTATCTATCTTAAATAAAATCAAGAATTTTATGAAAGGATGGATGTTGATGAAAAAGGATTATTCTTCTTTGGAAGTTTCTGTAATAATGTTCGACAATGAAGATATTATTACTGCCAGCAGCGCTGATGCCAAGAGCCTTTTTAATTTTCAATTAGGCGATAGCGAAAAAACTTGGAACGACCTTTTTGGCGGCAGCGGCATATAATTTTTTGTCAATTTAAATGATAAGTGTTTAATGGATAAGGATTTCTATGATAACTTTGAATATTATAGAAATCCTTATTTTTTATTATTTTGTATTGCATTATTTTAATGTTTGTGTTACACTAATAAAAAGCATACGTTCTATGTGATTGATTCTATGATATTTCTTTTATCCGAATATTTTTCAGAA
>CANQDW010000014.1 GCA_947593975.1 uncultured Lachnospiraceae bacterium | reverse complement strand
TATTACCGATACTTCTCCTATATTAAGAATGACTATATTTTCCGCTTTCTTTTCATCGAGCGCCATATATGCGGTTTTAACAATTTCTTTTACATCCATATAAAACTCTCCTATCCTTTATAAAAATACTTTATAGTATCCGTAAGCCTCCATAGAGGTGCTGTCAATGTGTTTGCTCTTGTCCGATTTCAGATAATCTATCGTTCTTTTCATTATGAGCGCGCACGCCCGGTCCAAATCGGTAAACGCCTCTTTTCTTATTGCGCAGAACGCATTATTATCTCCTGTTTCGGAATCGGAATACTGCGTTCTTCCCGGTTCAATGTAGTCTGCGACAAAAATGATTTTTTCAATCATTGTCATCTGCGCCCTTCCGGTAGTATGGAAGCGTATTGCGTCAAGTATATGTTCTTCGTTTACGCCATATTTTTTCTTTGCGATATTAGCGCCGGCTTTGCCGTGCAAAAGATACGGCGCTTCTTTTTCCGCCTGACTTATATATATATTATGCTTACCGCAGTAATTTATAAGCTCCTCTTCGCTCATCTCTTTTGCAATATCATGAAGTATCCCCGCGGCCGCCGCATCTTCTATCGGAATCTCATATTTCATGGCGAGAGCCTGCGCGGTATACATTACTCCAAGGCTGTGCATATATCTTTTCTTTTTTAATTTTTTTGAAACGCGGTCGCATATATCATTAATATCATATTTCATCCTTATAAAGCCCCTCTTTTACTATATAATCATACACATCGTCCGAAATATACTCTCTGACCGCATTTGACGGGTCATAAATATTTTTCCTTATATCGCTTGACGATATGTCCACACAATCAAAATCAAGTATCGTTATATCTGCATTATACCTGCGTACAAGATATTTCCTGCGCTCATCAAGTATATGCGAGCCCGAATATGCATTGTCCCTTGCGCATACTGCGATTTTTGCATATTTCATTATCTTATCAGGCCTGTACCATTCATCAATGTACAGCAGCGAATCCGCGCCAAGTATAAATACATAGCTGTTATCCGCATGTTTATTAACAAGATATTCCAAAGTGTCCGCCGTATATACGGTACTTTTCCTTAAGATCTCCATATCCGACACTTCAAAATATGAAATTTTAGAAGTTGCAAGCTTAACCATATTCATGCGGTGTACAGCGCCTGTGATCTTATTTTTATGAGGCGGGTTATTCGTAGGTATAAAAACTACTTTGTCAAGGGCAAGGCTCTTATAAGCAGTTTCCGCCATTTTGATATGTCCGATATGTATCGGATCAAATGTCCCGCCAAGTATGCCGATATCCATATAATATCACCTGCTATTTATAATAGTCAAACTCAAGGCCGTACATCCTTACCGTATCCCCGTCTTCTATCCCAAGCGCCGTAAGCTCATCTAAGATACCGTTATCCTTAAGGAAATTCTGGAAAAATTCAAAACCTTTTTCGGATTCAAGGTTAGTATATCCCAACATCCTTTCGATCCTCGGACCTTCTACAACGTATTTATCTTCTTTTTCATCATATGAAACTGTATAAGGTTCATCCGAATAAGTATATTCCTGTTCCGGGAAATATTCCTGTTCAAATACATACGGCTTATTTCCTATTTCATCAAGCTCTTTCTTTATATAATAAATAAGTTCTTTTACGCCTTTTCCGCTTACCGCCGATATAGGGAATACCTTGATCCCTTCTTTTTCAAATTCTTCCTTAAGGAGAGTTATGACCGTTTCTTCTTCGTCGCCGTAAAATACGTCTGTTTTATTGGCTGCTATTATCTGCGGTTTCTTTGCAAGCTCCGGATCATAAGACGAAAGTTCATTATTAATAGCCCTTATATCGCATATAGGATCGCGGCCTTCTGTAGACGCCGCATCTACCATGTGAACGAGCAGCCTTGTCCTTTCTATATGCTTAAGGAAATCATGTCCGAGACCTATACCTTCCGCAGCGCCTTCTATAAGTCCCGGTATGTCTGCGATCACAAAGCCGTCGGATCCCGGTATGTCCACAACCCCAAGGTTGGGATTAAGCGTAGTAAAATGATAGTTTGCAATTTTAGGCTTGGCGTTGGTTACCCTGGACAAAAATGTGGATTTGCCGACATTCGGGAATCCTATAAGCCCTACATCCGCTATTGTCTTAAGTTCCAGTATTATATCCATTTCTTTCGCAGGCTGCCCGGGCTGGGCGTATTTCGGCGCCTGCATTGTAGGCGTCGCATAATGCTGGTTTCCTTTTCCGCCGCGGCCGCCTCTTAATAATATAACCTTTTTATTGTCTGCCGACATGTCTGCCACTACTTTTCCTGATTTTTCTTCTCTTATAACCGTGCCCGCGGGTACTTTAAGGATACAGTCTGTACCGTCCGCGCCGTGGCATCTGCGTCCTCTGCCGTCTTCGCCGTTTCCTGCCGAATATTTTTTCTTATGTTTATAATCGTTCAGCGTATTAAGCCCTTCGTCGACAACAAAGATCACGTTGCCTCCGCGGCCGCCGTCTCCGCCGTCAGGACCGCCTGCCGGAACATACAGTTCCCTTCTGAAACTGACGCATCCGTTTCCGCCTTTTCCTGATTTTACGGTTATCTTTACAATATCAGCAAACATGTCCCTACCTCCGTCTGGTTAAATATTATAACAGGGGTTGTTAGGAAACAACCCCTGTTTAACACTTTCGTTATTTATGACGAGAAAATTATTGAGCTTCTTCTAACGGATAAACCGAAGCCTGCTTTCTGTCACGGCCTTTTCTTTCAAAACGAAGTATTCCGGAAACTTTAGCATAAAGCGTATCGTCTCCTCCGATACCTACATTAAGACCCGGATGGATTTTGGTTCCGCGCTGTCTGTAAAGGATGTTGCCGGCAAGCACGTACTGTCCGTCCGCTCTCTTGGCGCCAAGTCTTTTTGACTCGGAATCCCTTCCGTTCTTAGTTGAACCAACTCCCTTTTTATGGGCAAATAACTGAAGATTCATATCCAACATGGTACATTGCACCTCCTCGAAATCATTTCACAATATTTACGTAGCTGCTTCCATAACTTTTCCTGATGCTTTCTATTCCGATATACAGCGATCTGAGAAGCAGCTCGGAAGAATTACTCGGTGTTAAAACTTCCAATTCCAAAGAACCTGACTCATCGCTATTTACATTACATTTATCATCCGTAAGTTCTTCAATTGAATTTACTGTGTTGATCGCAAGCGCCGATACCGCGGAACATATTATATCTTTCCCGGATTCGTCATAGCCGGCATGCCCCGATATCTTAAAGCCGTTTAGCTTTCCCGATGAATCGTAATGAAATTCTGCATTAATCACATTCTTCACATCTCTTTATAAAAGAATTATGCGTTGATCTTATCAATCTTAACTTCTGTATAAGACTGTCTGTGACCATTCTTCTTATGATAGCCGGTCTTTCTCTTGTAGCGGTAAACGATAACTTTCTTTCCTCTGCCTTCAGACAATACCGAAGCTTCGACAGTAGCGCCCTGTACAGTAGGATTACCAATCTTCATTTCGCCATCATTGACAATAAGAACCCGGTCAAATGTAAATGATTCTCCGACATTTGCATCAAGTTTTTCAACCTTGATAATATCGCCCTCGGATACCTTGTACTGCTTACCACCTGTTGCAATAATTGCGTACATACAAGCACCTCCTATGATCATTACTCGCCAGACTGCGGTGTTCCGTAAGGAAACTTAAACCTCGCTGAGCGGCACAAATGAGTATACATAAACACTCACTAAAGTACAATATCACAATATCTGTTGTTTTGTCAACCGTTTTTTACCACTCAAGTTCAGAATATTCAAGTTTCGCATCTCTGTCAAAAAGATCGGTAAGCGCGTCCTTTACGGATTTGTTATTAAACAATACTTCGTTGATCTCTTTTGCTATAGGCATGTACACATTATATTTATCGGCAAGCAAAGCTACGGCTTTTGCAGAGTATACACCTTCCACAACCTGCTTTACCTCATCCATTGCCTCTTTCGC
This sequence comes from uncultured Lachnospiraceae bacterium, assembly GCA_947593975.1. Lineage (GTDB taxonomy): Bacteria > Bacillota > Clostridia > Lachnospirales > Lachnospiraceae > V9D3004. The sequence continues at coordinate 34,655 of CANQDW010000014.1, read as the reverse complement.
CGTGAGTCCCTGCCCCATAAGATAACCTGCCGTATGGTTGCGGCTGTGCCTGCTCGTGCATGTAACGATAAGATCTCCGATTCCCGAAAGCCCGGAAAATGTCTCTTTCTTTCCTCCCATCGCAACGCCAAGCCTTGTTATCTCAGCAAGCCCTCTTGTCATAAGCGCGGCTTTGGTATTGTCGCCAAGTCCAAGTCCGTCTACTATGCCTGCGGCAAGGGCAATGACATTCTTTATCGAGCCGCCGAGTTCTATTCCCGTGATGTCGGGGCTTATATATACCCTAAATGTATCGTTCATAAATATATTTTGGACATATACGGCCGTTTCCTTAGTCTTTGCGCCCACAACTACCGTGGTAGGTATACCTTTTACTACCTCCTCGGCGTGGCTTGGTCCCGATAATACCGCAATGTCGCATTTCGGAAATACTTCATTAAGTATCATTGAAAGGGTATACAGCGTATTTTCTTCAATTCCTTTTGCAACGTTTACGATCTTCTGTCCGTCTTTTATATGGGCTTTTGCAATATCAGCCGTACTCCTTACATAAGGCGACGCAACGGAAAAGACTATCAGGTCCATATCCGAACATGCTTTTTTAATGTCTCTTTCAATATATACATTATCAGGCAGCTTTACGCCCGGAAGCCTTTCGGTATGTTCACGTTTGGCGCTTAGAAGATCCAGTTCATCTTCTATCGCAGACCAAAGAAAGACGTCATGACCGTTTTTGGCAACAAGCACGGACAATGCCGTGCCCCAGCTCCCGGCTCCCAGAAAACTAATTCTCATATGTTTTTTACCTCCTTAAGCAAAATGCTATTTCCTAAAAAGCTTATTTTCTGTTCCGTTTATAAGTCTCTTAATATTTTCGCGGTGCATAATAACGGCAAGCACTGTAAATAACAGGCTGATAACCAATATTACCGGAAAATATGCGGTGCCGCGCTTGAATATAACGGCATATACCGGAAGCGCCCACGCAGGGACGAGAAGCGAACCTACGGAAACATATCCCGTTGCAACCACGATAATTATAAAGATCGCCAGGGCAATAAGGATATAAGGCCAGTGTTCATAAGCAATCGCAACAGTTACGCCTGATGTGACCGCTATTCCTTTGCCGCCCTTAAAATGCATCCATACCGGAAAATTGTGTCCGAGCACTGTGGCAAGCCCGGTTACAAGTCCAAGCAGATATGCGTATTCGGCTCCGTCTCCAATAACATTGCAGGATATGTATCTTGCCGCAAATGCGGGAATGAACGCTTTCAGGAAATCGCCAAGGAATGTTAAAAATCCCGCCTTTTTGCCCAGTGTCCTTAAAGCATTGGTAGTTCCTATATTTCCGCTTCCGCTCTCTCTTATATCTATGCCTGCATCTTTTCCTATAATATAGCCGAAAGATACAGAACCAAGAAGATAACCTGCTGTCACGCAGATAATGATTTCGGCAATGAACACGGGATTCATCGGTCTTTTTCCTTCCTTTCACGTATAAATATTTTTATCGGTGTGCCCCTAAAGCCAAAAGCTTCACGGATCTTATTCTCAATATACCTTTCATATGAGAAATGCATAAGTTTTTTATCATTAACAAATATAACAAATGTAGGCGGCTTTACACTCACCTGGGTTATATAATACAGCCTTAAACGCTTTCCTTTATCAGAAGGCGGCTGCTGCAGCGCTACGGCTTCGGCAAGGATTTCGTTTAATACTCCGGTAGCTATCCTTAACTGGTGGTTCTGTATGACCGTCTCTATAAGCATAAACAACCTGTTTATCCTCTGTCCGGTAAGAGCCGATATATATACTATCTCGGCGTACGGGACAAAAGACAGTATCATTTTTATCCTGTCGGTAAATTTATTTGCCGTATGGGTATCTTTTTCTATCAAATCCCATTTGTTTACGGCGATTATCATTCCCTTTCCTCTTTCATGCGCGATCCCGGCTATCTTTGCGTCCTGTTCGGTAACGCCTTCTTCGGCGTCGATCATAAGGATAACGACATCCGCGCGCGAAACGGCGGCTATTGTCCTTATTATGCTGTATCTCTCAAGGTCTTCACTGACTTTGTTCTTCCTTCGTATGCCTGCGGTATCAATAAATACGAACTCTTTTTTATTCCACATTACATCTGTATCTATCGCATCCCTTGTAGTCCCCGCAATATCCGATACGATAACCCTGTTTTGACCTGTTATCTTATTGATCAGCGAAGATTTCCCAACGTTTGGCTTTCCTATGATCGCGATCTTCGGCCTGTCATCTTCCGTTTCGCTAAAGTCGCGCTCAGAAAGGCATTTCAAAACTTCATCAAGCATATCCCCGATGCCCAGTTTCCCTGCCGCCGAAATAGGAATAGGCTCTCCGATCCCAAGATTATAAAATTCATATACATCCGAATAAAATTTTTCAAAATTATCTACTTTATTTACAACCAGAAATATCGGTTTCCCTGATTTGCGCAGCATATCGCATACGCTGTAATCAGAATCGGTCACACCGCATCTTACGTCTGTCATAAATATTATGATATCCGCCATATCTATCGCGATCTCAGCCTGCGTACGCATATGCGACAGCATGACATCATTGGTATTCGGTTCTATACCGCCGGTATCAATAAGCGTGAACTGTTTGTCAAGCCATGTGACCTCCGCATATATCCTGTCCCTTGTAACTCCCGGCGTATCTTCTACAATTGCTATTTTCTCGCCCGCAAGGACATTAAAAAGCGTAGACTTTCCAACATTCGGCCTTCCGACAATAGCAACTATCGGTTTACTCATATGATCTTTACCTCATTCTGAATACTGCTTAATGACTCCTCAATAAAATCTGCGAGAGAAGTCCCATTAGATTTTACAATATGAATCTTTTTTTGTAAAGCATTCTCTATATCCTTTACCGTTATATCATCCAAAAGCACTTCTTCGCCCGCCCTTAACAGCGAATCCGGAAGCACCACATAATCCCCGAGTTTCCTGCATTTTAACTGTTCGATTATATCCCGTCCGGTAAGAAGCCCCGCAACAGTTATCTTATGCCCGAAATAATCATTTATAACCGCGCACACATCATACTCAATATACGGGAAATGCTCATAAAATCTATCAAGGCACTCTTTAAGATAAGGCGCGAACAATACACCGGTAACGAATGTAAACGAAACTTTTTTTTCTTTATTTCCGGAAAGCCCTCTCTTTTTTTGCGCATCAAGCGCGCGGGAAAAATCATCCATAAACGAGCGGACCATTCCCACTCCGTTTTCAATCTGGCCGAATCCCTCGTAAGAATCGCCGTCCGGTATCTCTTCACCTGCAATTATATACCATTCATCTGAAGCATATACAAAATTGGTATCAAAATTCGCCCTGCATATATCCTGCCATTTCTTAATGGTATCAAGTACTTTTAATGCATCTTCTTTTTCAAAAACCGAAAGCTCTTTAAGATTATCCCTGTAATCCGTAAGGCCTACCGGAACTACCGACAGGCTTTTCATGACCGGGATATATCTTGTCAGGTCATGTATCGTCTTCTCAAGCTCGTCGCCGTCATTATAGCCTTTGCACAAAACGATCTGGCTGTTCATTTCAATCCCGGCCTCATACAGCTGGTCAAGCCGCTTTAGCGCTTTTCCCGCAAATCGGTTATTTAGCATACTGCATCTGAGTTTCTCATTTGTAGTATGCACGGAAATGTTTACCGGCGAAAGCTTATACTCAACGATCCTTTTAAAATCTTCATCCTTCATATTGGTCAGGGTAATATAATTGCCCTGCAAAAAAGAAAGTCTTGCGTCATCATCTTTAAAATAGAGAGTATCCCTCATACCCGGCGGCATCTGGTCAATAAAACAGAATATACATTTATTGCTGCAGGATGAATATGCATCCATAAGCGGTTCTTCAAAAATTATCCCAAGGTCCTCGCTATAATCTTTTTCAATCTCATATTCCCACTCTTCGCCGTCCGCTTTTTTTATAAGAAGAACGACATACGTATCATTTACAAGGAATCTGAAATCAAATACATCCTGCACATATCTGCCGTTTACCTTTATCAGCGTGTCGCCGGGAACTATCCCAAGTTCATAAGCGATACTGTCTTTTTCTATGCCTGTGATATTATGGACATGTTTTTTCAAATAACTCACTCCGTGTTATCAAGAATCTGATTCAACAGCATTCTGCGTTATGATATCAGTTACCTTTTGGGCAATGATCGACTCATTGATCAGATCGGGAAGATATGAGCCGTAATTTGTTGCTACAAGCTTCATGATCTCATCTTCGTCGCTTACGCCGTTTGACTGCATATACATATTAAGCGCATTATTATAATCTTCTTCTTCGATTATTATATTTTCCTTTTCGGCGACAGCCTTGGTCACAAGCATCTCCGTTGCATACTGGATAGCCGCCTCATCCATCTGGCTGTTATATTCTTCTTCGCTTATTCCCCATGATTCGGTAAGGAATTTATTAAAATCGGTATAGCCATAGCTGCTTGCCATAGTCTTGTAATTGGCGTCCAGCCTAAGCCGCATGGTATCGATTATGAACTGAGGTATATCTTTTACCTTTGCCTCAGATATAACCTGACTGTATGCGGTATTTCCTTTATTCTGCTTTTTTTCATTTATAATGTCGTCTTTCAGTTTGCTGCGGTATGCGTCTGCCGTCGTATATTCGCCGTCCGTTATTTCATTTACGAACGCATCGTCAAATGTATGCTCCTTTTCTTCACCGCGTATATAATTGACCGTAACAACAAAAGTTGCGGTTTTACCTGAAAAATCCGGGTTGTTGCTGTAATTTTCAGGGAAAGTGGCCTCAACATCAGTCGTAGCTCCCGCCTCTACACCTATAAGCCCGGTTTCAAAGCCCGGTATAAAACTTCCGGAGCCTATCTCAAGATCGAAGCCTTCGGCAGAGCCTCCTTCAAACGCCTCTCCGTCCATATATCCGGTATAATCAATGTTTACCGTATCTCCGTCCTTAACTTTGCCTTCTTTTATACGCTCGTATTTATTATCATCAAGCACCTTTTGTATCTCCGCTTCGATTTCCTCATCAGATGCCCCCGTATCTACCTTTACGCCCTTGTATTCGCCAAGCGTAACATAATCGAGGGCTTTATACGGTTTCGATGCTTCAAGCACCTTATCAAGCTCTGCATTTCCCGTGTCATATTTTTTGCCGCTGCAGGCGCCCGTTATAAATATCAGAGAACATATCACAGCTGTCATTATCATCTTTTTCATGTTTTTCATCCATACCTCCTGAAATTATTATCAAATATCGCTTAAGTATAGCATATTGTACAAAAAAAAGAAATATCAATTTTGACTAAATTTGCTATATGTGCTATTATATAGGTAAATTATCTGAATTTGGGGGAGCGCAGTATGCATACTATGGCATATCAAAAAAAATTGCCTGTTTCACCGCTTAAAATTATCGTAATGGATAATTGCCATGACCTTGGCAGCGCCATTAACGGGCACATTGTATCAGAAAGAAAAGATCATAAGCCGGATGATGAATTTTTGTCCGGACTTTCAGGATATATATGCGACAGCTATATTACGGGTTATCATATGGAATTTCTGCATACCGGCGAACGACAGGCTATTATCGATGAATCAATAAGGGGTTCCGATCTTTTTATCATAACTGACGTTGTAAACCACAGCCTTGGCAAATCTCCCGACGAACATTTTCAGGATCTTAAAAGGGTAATTAACGCCTGCCACGGCAACGCCAACCGCATTAACGTTATCATGCCGTATCTGTATGAAGGAAGACATAACAACAGAAAAAGGCTGGAGTCGCTTGACTGCGCCCTTGCCCTTCAGGATATGGTAGATATGGGAATAAGCAATATCATAACCTTTGACGCGCATGAACCCCGCGTACAGAATGCAATCCCCATACAGGGCATAGATAATTTCCCTACTTCATACCAGTTTATAGAGGCGATCATAAACGGAGGCGAAGGGATTACTTTCGATAAGGATCATCTTTTGATCGTAAGCCCTGATGTCGGCGGTATGGGAAGGGTTGTCTTCTACTCTTCAATACTTGGCGTGAACATGGGCATGTTTTACATAAGGAAAGACTATTCTTCCGTGATAGACGGCGAACATCCCGTTGCGGCGGTTGAATTTCTCGGCGGAGACATAACCGGTAAGGATATCATTATAGTTGACGATATGATCGATACCGGAAAAAGCATAATAAATACTTCAAGGGAACTAAAGAACCGCGGCGCGGGCAAAGTGATCATCGCTTCCACTTTCGGTCTCTTCACAAAAGGTTTTTCTGAGTTTGACGCCGCTTACAGCGAAGGGCTGTTTGACAGGATATATACTACCAATCTTACATACTGCAGCCCCGAACTTATAAATAAGCCTTATTACAAGCTTGTTGATATGAGCAGGCAGATCGCTAATATAATCCTTTCAATGAACCATGACGCTTCGTTTTCAGAACTCGCAGACCAGGCAAAACTTATTAACAGCCTTTTGGGAAAATAGCGTCAGAATGCATTTTTAATTAACGTGATATGCGAATTTGTGATCCCCACAACGTCAAAACGCACAGGGGTATTTTCCGGATATCTTTCATTATGAAGATAGATATGCGCCATCCGGCGTATCTTTTGCTGTTTTTTATAGTCAACAGCTTCTAAAGGAGTCCCGAAGGCGTTATTTTTTCTGTATTTTACTTCCGCAAATACAATATAGCCGCCTTCTCTTGCTATTATATCTATTTCTCCCGATCTTGTGCGGTAATTCCTGTCTAAGATCTTATAACCGCAGCCCTGCATGTATTCTGCGGCCATATTTTCATACTTGTTTCCGATAACATGGTTATTAACTAATTTGATCACCCCTTATCAGAAATGTATATATGTTCTGCGGTGGATAGGGCACTGACCGTAACGCTTTAAGGCGTCCATATGAAACCTCGTTCCGTATCCCTTATGCCGCGCAAAGCCATATTCAGGATATATCTTGTCATACTCATACATCATCCTGTCCCTGGTAACCTTGGCTATTATGCTGGCGGCTGCTATGGATACGCTTTTTGCATCGCCCTTTATAATGCTTTCCTGAAAGATCTCAACACCGGGTATGTGTACGGCGTCTGCAAGGATTATCTGCGGTTTCACAGAAAGTCCGGATATGGCTTCCCTCATAGCCTGATATGTTGCATTAAGAACGTTAATCTCATCTATAACTTCAGAAGATACCGTACCGGTTCCGATCGCTATCGCTTTTTCATGTATTTCCCTATAAAGCAGCTCCCGTCTTTTTTCCGGTACTTTTTTAGAATCATTAAGATATTCGATATAACAGTCTTTTGGCAGAATAACAGCAGCCGCAACAACCGGACCCGCAAGAGGTCCCCTGCCGGCTTCATCAATGCCGCAAATATAATCGTATCCGTCATATTTGCGTTCGTATTCCATCATCTCAGTTAAGCGTTCATATTCTTCCTGTCTCATATTATAAGTCTACTTCTTTTCCTCTGATTGTTTTTTATTTTTATTTTTGCGGAGCTTTATTCCCGCAAAGATTCCTATCGCAGCAACTGCGGTATACATGATTATCTTTACAAGATAACTTGCATACGCGCTTCCAAGTCCCATTGAAACTTCTGATAATAATGCTTCCATTAAAATAATCTCCTTAATAAATAATCAGTCTTTATTGGCAAGTTCGGTAAAGAAACACGTCCTGTTCCCTGTATGGCAGGCCGCTCCGATCTGCTCGACCTTTGCAAGTATTGTATCATTATCACAGTCTATATACAGTTTTTTAACATACTGATAATGTCCTGACGTATCGCCCTTGCACCACAGCTGATTGCGGCTGCGGCTGTAATATGTCATTTTGCCTGTCTCAAGCGTCTTATTATACGCCTCTTCATTCATATACGCAAGCATAAGCACTTCATCATTTTTATAATCCTGGACGATCACGGGGATAAGCCCGAGCGAATCCAGCTTAAAATCGGCAAAAGACAGCGATGTCAGAAAAACATTCATGTCAAGGCCTTTTTTGGCAAGTTCTTTTTTTATAAACATAAGGTTATTGTCCACCCATGCATTGGTAGACAGCGCGCTGACATTCTTTATGCCAAGGAGAGTCGTCATATCATTTTTCCTTAAACTGTCCCTGAGCATGATGTTGCAGTCACAGCCTTCAGCCTTACTTATAAATTCATCGCATAACGACAGATGCTTTACAATATATGAATAAGTAGTAAATTCAGATTCTATAAACTCCTTTTCATCCATCTCAAGGAAAACATTTTCCGAACCGAATCTCTGTATCGCTTTGTTAAATTCAACATAATCATCCAGTTTTTTGTTCTGGATCGCTATCTTTGAAACGCCGGTATTAAACGCGCGCTTTGCGTCTTCAAGGCTTTCAAAATATATCCCGGCCGTCACGGGTATCTCGATCGCTTTATTGATCTCCTTGAGCACGCTTAAGAATTCGTCACGTTCAATACTGTTTGCCGAATATCTGAATATGAACAGTTCGTCTGCGCCCGCATCCACATATTTCTTCGCCCTTTTAAGTATATTGGCAAGCGCTTCGCTTTCAGTATTGATAAACGGTATTAACTTTTTGTACGCCATATTTATCCCTCCGTATCATAATACACCTTTAGTAGATTGTACTCCTTTTATACGTATGTCCGTGCAGGACGCATCACAAAGCGCCTTGGCAGCCGCTTTAAACGCCGCCTCAACAACATGATGCGAATTTACTCCGCTTATCTTTTTTATATGGAGATTGATCCTTGCAGCATCAGAGAATGCGTAAAAGAACTCCTTTACAAGCTGCGTATCAAATCCGCCTATCATATCTGTCTCTAACGGAAGATCAAAATCCATATAATGCCTTCCCGATATGTCGACAGCCGCCAATACAAGCGCCTCGTCCATAGGAAGTATGGCGCTTCCGAACCTCTTGATGCCTTCTTTATTCCCCACTGCTTCCTTAAAAGCCTGACCGAGTACGATACCGGTATCTTCCACGGTATGATGTCCGTCTACTTCAAGGTCTCCCTTTACGTTAAGCTTAATATCAAATAAACCGTGTCTTGCGAACCCGCAAAGCATATGATCAAAAAAACCTATCCCCGTATGTATGTCATAACTTCCGGTTCCGTCAATATTAATCTCCGCCGTAATATCTGTTTCCTTTGTTGTCCTTGTGACTTTGGCTGTTCTGTCCATTTTTCTATTCCCCATATCCGTTATATATTATATTTAAAGTATATATTAAACCATTTAAAAAAGCAAGGTTACGATTCGTCATCCTCAAATCTTACGGCTATGGAATTTGCATGCGCAAACAGCCCTTCGGCGGCAGCAAAATCCGTTATATCCTTATACACAGGCCTAAGCGCCTCTTTTGAATATGATATAACGCTTGACTTTTTAATAAAATCATCCACCCCGAGCGGCGAAAAGAATCTTGCCGTACCGTTCGTCGGGAGTATGTGGTTGGGACCCGCATAATAATCCCCGAGCGGCTCGCTGCTGTATTCTCCCAAAAATACCGCGCCCGCATTTTTTATCTTTGTCATATCCGCAAAAGGATCCTTCGTAACTATCTCAAGGTGCTCTGAAGCGATTTCGTTTGCCATGTCAGCCGCCTGCGCCATATCTTCGGCAATTATTATATAACAGTAATTTTCGATCGATCTGCCTATAATATCCCTGCGCGGAAGAACTTCCATGAAAGCTTTTATCTCATCTGCAGTTTTATATGCCAGTTCGCTGCTTGTAGTTATAAGTATTGAAGACGCCATCTCGTCATGTTCCGCCTGGGATAAAAGATCCGCGGCAATATATTTTGGATTGGCGGTCTCATCGGCAAGCACAAGTATCTCGCTGGGACCTGCGATGGAATCTATGCTTACGCTGCCGTAAACCGCTCTTTTTGCAAGCGCGACGAATATATTTCCGGGTCCGCATATCTTATCCGCTTTGCGGACTGTTTCTGTTCCGTAAGCAAATGCGGCTATCGCCTGGGCTCCGCCCATTTTATATATGATATCCGCTCCCGCTTCACATGCCGCAACAAGGGTATTCGGATTGACTTTACCGTCTTTTCCCGCCGGAGTCGCAATCTGTATATTTTTCACTCCCGCTGCTTTTGCGGGAATAACGTTCATAAGCACGGACGAAGGATACGCCGCCTTTCCGCCCGGAACATAAAGTCCCACGGTCTCAAGCGGGATTATGCGCTGTCCTACGATGATACCGTCTTTTGTATTAAACCAGCTCTGTCTGATCTGTCGTTCGTGAAAGTCCTTTATATTGGCAATGGATTTTCTTATAACCTCTATAAATCTGTCATCCGAAGCGGAATACGCTTCCGCAATCTCTTCTTTGGAAACAACAAAATCAGCTTCGCTTATATCGGCCCCGTCAAACTTCTTAGTATATTCAAATACGGCTTTATTGCCGTTTGCTTTTACATTTTCAATTATCTCATTAACGACAGCCGTATATTCGTCATTATCGGAATGGCTGCGCATCTTAAGCTCATCAAGTATCTCTTTTTTTATCTGTTCGTTAAGCCTGAGTATTTTCATATATTTCTATGCCTGCCTTTCGGTAATTAATGCTTTCAGATCAGTTATGATCTTAGTGATACGCTCCTGCTCCATTTTCATGCTTACTTCGTTTACCACCATCCTTGCGGAACACTCGCATATCGTTTCAAGTACTTCAAGCCCGTTTTCCTTAAGTGTCGAACCTGTTTCCACAATATCCACTATCACTTCCGAAAGCCCTACTATGGGAGCAAGTTCTACAGAACCGTTAAGCTTGATTATTTCAACTGTCTGATGCTTTTTATGGTAAAAATAATCCTTTGCGATCGCAGGATATTTGCTTCCAACCCTTATAAGCGCTTTATGCATAAGGAGCTCTTTCGCTTCCTTCGGTCCGGCAACGCACATGCGGCATCTGCCAAATCCAAGATCCAGCACTTCATACAGTTTTCTTCCCTCTTCAAGTATCGTATCCTTCCCTACGACCCCGATATCGGCCGCGCCGTACTCTACATATGTAGGCACGTCGGACGCCTTTGCAAGGAAAAACCTGAGACCGAGCTTTTCATTGGTAAATATAAGTTTACGGGTATTTTCATCTTTCATCTCTTCGCAGAAAATCCCTATTTCTTCAAGAAGACTCATTGTTTTTTTAGCAAGCCTGCCTTTTGCAAGCGCAAATGTGATATATCTCATATGTCTGCCTCCGTTTTCAGAATGTCCGATACCATAATGCTTTCTTTTCTGCCTTCTTTGAGATATATTATACATGCATTTTCCGCATCTTCTATAAATATAATCTTCTCAAAGCCGTTTCGCAGCGCATATCCGATATAGTCATCCAGAGTCTTTTTTGAGCTTTTCCTTATCATGCTTATCCTGTTTCCCAAACTTCTGAGCCTTGATGCTGTCGATATCGCCGACATTCTTTCATCAGGTACGTATAATATCATATTTCCGGCTTCGCATACCGCGACATCTATCTTCTGACGCTGCATTGCTATCATCAGCTGGTCTATGCATATAGCAACTCCGACGGCTGCTCCGTCATGCCCGAACTGCGACAGCAGTCTGTCATACCTTCCTCCGGTTGCAACCGGCTCGCCTGTTCCATATGTATACGCCCGAAATATTATGCCGGTATAATAATCGTAGCCGCTTATCATCCCGAGATCGCAATTTACGTATTGGCTAAGACCGTAGCTTTCAATTATCTTATATATTTTCTTAAGCCGCTCTATCGCCTTTAAAAATTCTTCGCTGCTGCATTTTTCTTTCGCATATGATATATAATCGGTACTTCCAAACATCTCCGGAAGCCTTATAAGCAGTTCCTTTATATCGGAAGGGACGTCCTTATCCGAAAGGTACTGTTCCGCGGCAAATACATTTTTATTTATAAGAAGCTCTTTTAACTCCTTAATCTGTATAGGGGTAAGGTTTGTGCTTTCTGCAAGCCCGTTAAACAAACCGGCATGTCCTATATCCACCTGAAATTCCTTAAGTCCCGTCTTTATAAGACATTCTATAGTCATCGCTATCATCTCTGCATCAGCGTCTGACGTATCGTCGTTTATAAGTTCGGCGCCAACCTGGGTGACTTCCTTAAATTTACCCTGATGGCTGTAATTATTTATATATGTATTTCCCGCATAACAAAGCCTTACCGGAAGTATTTCATCCTCGTAATACTTTGCTATGCTCCTTGCTATCGAAGGAGTGATATCGGGCCTTAACACAAGCGTATTGTTGTCCCTGTCAAAGAATTTAAACATCTCATTTGAAGCGACTGTTCCGCGTTCCTTATTAAATATATCAAAATACTCAAACGACGGCGTCTGTATATCGTCAAAGCCGTAGCTCCTTATTACGCCGTGTATGTTATCCTGTATATGGTTTTTTACCGCGCACTCATTTCCGTATATATCTCTTACGCCTTCCGGTGTCTGGAGCAGTTCCGGATGATAAAAATTGTTGTTCATAGTATTACGTCCTTATGTTTGTTAATATTTATCTTGGAAGCTCAAACAATGCGTTCACAAATGCTTCCGAATCAAATTTCTGCAGATCATCTATAGTTTCGCCGATACCTATATATTTGACCGGTATATCCATCTCGGACTGTATGGCTATCGCTATACCGCCTTTGGCCGTCCCGTCCAGTTTGGTAAGGACTATTCCCGATATATCGGCAACTTCGCTAAACTGCTTTGCCTGCACAAGCGCATTCTGCCCTGTTGTCCCGTCAAGGACAATAAGCGTCTCAAGACATGCCTCGGGATATTCCTTATTTATTATGCGGCTTATTTTCTTAAGCTCTTCCATAAGATTTTTCTTATTATGCAGCCTTCCTGCAGTATCGCATATAAGAATATCCACGCCGCGCGCCTTTGCGGCGCTTACAGCATCAAAAACAACCGCGGCCGGATCTGAGCCTTCACTGCCGGCGATAATATCAACATTAGCACGATGAGCCCATTCAGTCAACTGTTCAATTGCAGCCGCCCTAAAAGTATCGGCCGCCGCTACCATTACTTTTTTGCCCGATTCTTTAAGCCTGCCCGCAAGTTTTCCCACGGAGGTCGTTTTTCCGACGCCGTTTACGCCTATCATAAGAACTACCGATTTCTTATTTTCAAAATCATACGCGGATTCTGAAACCTTCATCTGTTCTTTTATCGTCTCTATCAAAAGGTCTTTGCATTTGGCAGCTTCCTTTATCTTGTTTTCCTTTACTTTTTCTTTAAGTTTTGAAGTGATCTCGGTAGTTACTTTAATACCTATATCCGCCATTATAAGAATCTCTTCAAGTTCTTCATAAAAATCATCATCTATCTCGGAAAAACCGTTAAAAAGCGAGTCTATTCCCTTTACAAGATTTTCCCTTGTTTTAGATAAACCATTCTTTAATCTTCCGAAAAAACCTTTTTTTTCACTCATTATTTTTTCACATCCTTTTCAAGCTGTTGTTCCACCAGATCGACCGACACAAGCGTTGACACGCCCTTTTCCTGCATGGTTATGCCGTAAAGCGTGTCCGCAGCCGCCATAGTCCCCTGCCTGTGGGTTATAACTATATATTGCGAAGCAGCTTTCAGCTTATTCAGATATCCTGCAAAACGCTTTATATTTGAATCGTCGAGAGCGGCTTCGATCTCATCAAGCATACAAAACGGAGACGGCTTCAAATTCTGTATGGCAAAAAGTATTGCAATGGCAGACAACGCCTTTTCTCCGCCCGAAAGCATCGAAACGCTCTTTAAAGTTTTACCCGGCGGCTGCGCGATGATCCTTATACCCGCATCAAGGATATCCTCGTCGGCAGTAAGCTCGAGCATGCCTTTTCCGCCGCCGAAAAGTTCACGAAACACTATATTATACTGTTCATTGATCTTGGCGAATTTTTCCGCAAATACAACTCTCATCTTTTCTTCAAGCTCTTCTATGAAAGAAAGCAGCCTTTTTTCAGATTCGATAATGTCGTCATGCTGGCTCTTCATCAAATTATAACGTTCCGAGACGTTTTTATATTCTTCTATGGCGTTAACATTCACGTCTCCGAGATTCTTTATTTTCTGCTTTAAATCCTGCACGTCATGCTTAAGCTTTGCATATGAAACTTCTTCTTCGGGCTTAAGCTTTAGCGCGCCCCTGTAAGTAAGCTCATATTCATTCCACATATACTGGTTAAGCGCATCATACTGCGCCTGGAGCTTTTCACACTGGTTATTAAGCCTTATCTGCTCTTTTTCAAGTTCATTGCGCGCATCGGCATACTTTTCACGCTCGTCAAGCGCCGTTTTCTGCTTGTTTAAAAGTTCCCTGTAATACTCTTTTTGTGAAACCGTCTTTTCCGACAGTTCCTTTGTAGCGTTATTTAAGTCATCTATAGTCAGACGCAGCGTATTTATATCTTTTTTCTTCTTCTCTATCGTTTCTTTCGCAGACGAACGTCCTTCACTGATACCCGCTATATCTTCCCTTATGCTTTTTATTGCCGACTGCGTTCTTTCAAGCTTTTCATCCGCAAAACCCATTGTCTGCATGATCGCGATCCTGTCTAGCCCGATCTGGTTAATGATATCATGCATGCCGGCGCGCTTTTTCTTGTTTTCTTCAAGGGTTTCGTTAAGTTCGCTTATCCTCTCCGTGCACTTGTCGTTTTCGATCTCGTTTTGTTTCAGCCTGTCTGCAAGCGTATTAAGCGATTCTTCTATGCCTTTTTTATCATCTTCAAGCTTTGCACCGTCATTTTGCGCGGCTTTATAGTTATTCCTGTATGCCGAAAGCGTTTCTTCCGCCTGCGCAAGCTGTACTTTATGCGTATTAAGTTCGATCAGCTTAGCATTGATCTCATCATCAAAAGAACTTATCTCAGATACCAGCCTGTCATGTCCGGCGTTATATTCCGCTATAACATCCTGTACGGCGTCCATCTCGGCTTTTACCGCCGCAAGCTTTTCGCCGAGCGCGCTTATCTCCCTTTTCCTTCCGAGGAGATTGCTCTTATTCCTGTATGAACCTCCTGAGATTGAGCCTCCGACATTTAAAAATTCTCCCGAAAGCGTTACTATGCGTAAGGTGTGCCTGTATTTTTTAGCAAGCTTAAGCGCATTGTCCACATTATCGACAAGTATAAAACGCCCGATAAGATATTTGATGACTTCCTTATACTTTTCATCCGTATTTACGAAATCAGACATAGGTCCCAGCACGCCTTTTTCATTATCAAGCCTCTTATCATAGTCCGCATCGGCCTTTATATCAGATAACGGAAGAAAAGTTGCGCGGCCTAATTTATTGCTTTTTAGGTATTCTATAAGTTCTTTGGCCGTTTCGGACGTATCGGTAACGATATTCTGTATGTTGCCGCCAAGACTTATCTCCACGGCGGTTTCATATTTTTTATCAACTGATATGATATCCGAAACAACGCCTGTGATTCCGCTGTATTCGGCTTTCTTTTCCATTATTTTCTTTACGCTTTCACCATATCCTTCATATCTTTCGGCGAGGTTTTTAAGCGCTCTCTGCCTGGAAGCCGTTTCATGGTAAAGTTTCTGTTTATCCTTGTAATTTTCCTCCTCGATGCGCATCTTACGTTCATTTTCGTGCAGCTTAAACCTAAGATCTTTAACTTCAGCCTTTTTTGCGTCAATATATTCCGTACATTCGGCTATGTTTTTCTTCATTTCCTCAGCGGCATTTCCGGCTTCGGAAAGTTCTCCCTTTATCTTAAACAGGTTTCTGTTCATTTCAGCCTTCATGATACTGTTATGTTCAAGCATAGTTTCATATTTTTTCTGCTCTGACTTGATCTCTGAAGACCTGTCCATAAGGTTCAGTATATATTTATTACAGTTGTCAAGCTCTGTTTCCTGCTCGTTAATTATGCTAAAGAGCTCGTTTATCTGTTCTTCGGCCTCGCTTTTTTTAGCTTCGCATTCATTAAAGATCTTCTCGTTCTCACTCTTTTGCGAAATAAGCTCAGCCTCTTCTTCTAAAGAGGATGCAAGCTGGTTTTCAAGCGCGGCAAGCCTTTTTTCAAACTGTTTTTCACTTTCTTTTCCGGATTCGATCTGCTGCATGAAAAGCTTTATCTCGCCTTCAAGTTTTTCAGCCTTTATCTTATTGTCATTTATCGAAGCGCCGGCTGCCTCAAGTTCTGCGGAAGTATCAGAAATTGTCTTTTCAAGCTCATCAAGCCTGTTTCTGCTTTCAAGATACATCTCTCCCGCTTTTTTCAGGTCGTTTCCCGCGATATCGCTCTTTTTGCCGATCTCATTAAGTTCCTTATCGATACGATCATGATCGAGTATAAACATATGTATGTCTTTGGCTTTTAGTTCTTCATGGAGCGCCAAAAATTTCTTTGCCTTCTCTGACTGTTTTTCTAACGGCCCTACCTGAAGTTCAAGCTCCGAAAGTATGTCGCTTACGCGCACAAGATTTTGTTTTTCGGCATCTAAGTTCTTTACCGCGACTGCCTTTCTCCTTTTGTATTTTACTATTCCGGCAGCCTCGTCAAACAATTCCCTTCTGTCTTCGGGCTTTCCGCTCAGTATTTTATCTATCTGTCCCTGTCCGATAATGGAATATCCTTCTTTTCCGATTCCGGTATCGAAAAACATTTCCTTTATATCTTTAAGAAGGCATACGTTCCCGTTGATAAGATACTCACTCTCACCCGAACGATACACCCTCCTTGCAACCATAACTTCATCAAAATCTATAGGAAGGAAGTGGTCGGAATTATCAAATGTGATCGCTACATACGCAAATCCCATTGGTTTCCTTGTCTCCGTACCCGCAAATATGACATCTTCCATTTTTGTGCCGCGCAGCTGTTTTGCGCTCTGCTCGCCAAGAACCCACCTTACGGCATCCGCAACATTGCTTTTTCCGCTTCCGTTAGGGCCTACTATTCCCGTAATCCCGTCTTTAAACTGAAATACCAGTTTGTTTGCAAATGATTTGAACCCATGTACTTCTATACTCTTTAAATACATTATTTTTCCCCCGAAAACTTAAGCATCCGTATTGTTTTATATGCAGCTTCCTTTTCTGCTTCTTTTTTGCTGTGACCGGTTCCTTTCGCCATCATTTTATCTTTCAAAAATACCGCAACGGTAAAACTTTTATCATGTTCCGGACCCGATTCTTCAATAACTTCATACTTTACCGTAACGCCGTACTTTGCCTGAACTATCTCCTGCAGGACTGTTTTGCTGTCAGACATATACATCTTTTTTTCCACGTCGTTAAGCACGAACCTGTTCACAAATTCGGTTGCGGACTCAATTCCGCCGTCCAGATAAATAGCGCCGATCACTGCTTCAAATGCGTCGCAGAGCAGTGATTTTCGGCTTCTTCCGTTAGTATTTTCTTCTCCTTTTCCGAGATAAAGGTATTTTCCGAGACTGATTTTTACTGCAGCTAAGGAAAGCGCATCCTCGCATACAAGGTTTGCGCGCAGCCTGGTCATGTTTCCCTCCTGCATATCAGGGTAATTCCTGTAAAGGAAATCACTTGATATAAATTCAAGAACCGCATCGCCAAGAAATTCTATTCTTTCATTGTAAAAATCCTTTGCCATACCTTTTTCATTGGCATATGAACTATGGGTAAGGGCAAGGCGCAGATAATTGATATTATTAAACCTGTAGTTAATAATATCCTGAAATTGTTTTAAATCGCTCATTTATCGATTTCCTTACTTATTGAATCCTTAATTTTGTCATTTATATTATTCTCTGCAAAAGTTACGCATTGTATTATAGAATTGCATATTTCTACGGCTTTGGAACTTCCGTGTGTTTTAACCGCAAGGCTCTTGAGTCCCAAAAGCGGCGCGCCGCCGTATTCCGACACGTCAAAATCTTTTAATGTTGTCTTTAATGCCTTTTTGGATAAAAGAGCTCCAAAGGCGCTTAATTTGGTGGACATCATGCCTGCCTTGATCTTGCTCATAAGGGTGGTGGCAAGTCCCTCATACAGCTTTAATATAACATTTCCCACGAATCCCTCGCATACTATTACGTCAAATTCGCCTTTTGGGATATCCCTTGCTTCAACGCTTCCGCAAAAATTGATGCTCTTACATTCTTTAAGGAGCGGGAAAGTCTCTTTTACAAGAGCGTTTCCTTTTTCTTCTTCCGTACCGATATTTACTATTCCGACTTTAGGTTCGGATACTTTGCATACGTTTTCCATATATAATGAACCCATCTTTGCGAACTGGACAAGATGGCTTGAACGCGCGTCCACATTAGCTCCGCAGTCAATAAGGAGCGAACCGCCTCTTTCTGTAGGTATGACCGTTGCCAAAGGCGTTCTTTCGACACCTTTGATCCTTCCGATATAACCAAGGCCTCCTACAAGGATAGCCCCTGTGCTTCCGGCAGATACAAACGCGTCGGCTTCCCCGCTTTTCACCAGTTTCATCGCAACTACTATAGAGGAATCTTTTTTGGATTTTACCGCAACTGCCGGCGGTTCGTTAAATCCTATGATCTCCGTTGCATTAACGACCGTTATCCGGTCTTTATCATATTCATATTTTGCAAGTTCATTATTTACCGAATCTTCTCTGCCGACAAGTATAACTTTTAGTTTTTCAGCTTTCGCAACTGCGAGTACCGCCCCTTTTACTATCTCGCCTGGAGCGTTGTCGCCTCCCATTGCATCTACCGCTACGCTTACATGATCCATTAAACCCAACCTCCATAATATTAAATAAATCCTTAATAGGGGATCAATTCCCCGTCAATCAAAATATGGCGTCTGAGAATACACAGACGCCACACAATGGTTTTATTATAATTATTCTGTAACTTCTTCTTCCTCAGAAGCTTCTGCATCATTATTTTCTTCTACATCATTATCAGCTTTTGCATTTTTTTCTTCTGCAATAAGTATCTGTTTAATGCTGAGGCTTATTTTCCTGGAAGCTTCTTTAAAATCAACAACCATGGCCGTAACCTCGTCGCCTATATTAAGGACATCCTGAGGTTTATCAACATGCTCTAACGATATCTGTGATACATGGAGCAGAGCGTCTATGCCCGGCGCAAGTTCAATGAAAGCTCCGAAATCGGTCATTCTTGCAACTTTGCCTGTAACAATGGAACCTATTGAATATTTCTGAGCCGCATCCTTCCAAGGATTGTCCTCTTCAAACTTAAGGCTCAGCGCTATCTTGGTATCCTTAATGTCTTTTATGATGACTTTGATCTTATCGCCTATCGTAAGGATACTCTTAGGGTCGTCAATCCTTCCCCATGACATCTCTGAAATATGTAACAGGCCGTCAACGCCTCCAAGGTCTATAAATGCTCCAAAATCGGTAATATTCTTAACTACTCCTTCAACTACCATTCCGGGAGCGATCTTTTCAAAAAGTTCTTTCTGCAGTTTCTTCTTCTCTTCAATAACGAGCTGCTTTCTGTTTCCTATGATACGTCTTCTTCTCGGATTGAACTCAGTTATGACA
This sequence comes from uncultured Lachnospiraceae bacterium, assembly GCA_947593975.1. GTDB lineage: Bacteria > Bacillota > Clostridia > Lachnospirales > Lachnospiraceae > V9D3004. Next base: position 15,059 of record CANQDW010000014.1, on the reverse strand, counting down.
AACTGTATCTCCTGTCCCTTGTATTTCGACAGGTCTCTTTCAAACACATCCGAAACAAGGCTTGCAGGGATAAATATCTTAGATTCATCAATCATAACAATAAGTCCGCCGGAAATCACGGAAGTGACCGGCGCGGTAAGCACTTCTTTATTATTATAAGCTTCCTCTAACCTCTTATTGCTCTGCTCAATGGCAATCCTCTTGTAGGTCAGAAGGACCTGTCCCTCACCGTCGTTTACCTTAAGGACCTGCGCCTGCATCTTATCGCCGACTTTAACCGTCTCAATAAGGTTCACGGGTTTATTGCTGTATTCGCTCCGGGTCAATATGCCGTCTGCTTTGTAACCGATATTTAAGATGATCTCATCTTCCTTAACATCAATAACTGTCCCTTCTACAATCTCTCCGCTATGGATTGTGACTAATGATTCCTCTAATAATTCTGCAAAATTTTCTTCTGACATGCCTGCCAAACCTCCTCAATTATATTGTTCGGGGTCGAAGCCCCTGCAGTTATTCCCACGCTACGGACAGATGTTAGTTCGTTAAGGTCCAAATCATCAATGGTCTGAACAAAAAACGTACACTCGCATTCTTTCTTACATATCTGATACAGCTTTTGTGTATTTGAACTATGCCTTCCGCCGATAACTATCATAGCATCGGATTCTGAAGCCAAGCTCTTAGCTTCGGTCTGCCGTTCTTCTGTCGCATTGCAGATAGTATTAACAGCACTAATATCATACACTTTTTTTTCTAGAATTTCAACTAGTTCTTTAAATTTATTAAAATTATATGTCGTTTGTGCAACAACACACACTTTTTCACCGGGCAAAAACTTTATTTTTTCGATATCCTCTATGTCTTTTGCGACATATGTCCTGCCCGACGACCAGCCTTTTATGCCTGCGACCTCCGGATGGTCTTTATCGCCTATGATGAGTATCGTCTCGCCGTTTCCGGAATGTTTTGCAACGATCTTATGTATCTTTTTGACAAAAGGACATGTGGCGTCAACTATATTCACATGGTTTTTCTCTATAAGCTCATATATCCTTTCCGGCACTCCGTGCGAACGTATTATCACTGTTCCTTCCTTTATTCCCGCAAGTTCCTCTTCACTGTGTATTACGGATACGCCTTTTTGTTCGAGGTCCTTTACCACTTCTTCGTTGTGTATTATCGGGCCGTATGTATATATTTTTTCCTCTTTTTTGGCTTCTTCATATACCATTTCGACAGCTCTTCTTACTCCGAAACAGAAACCGGCGCTTTTTGCAAGTTTCACATTATCCATTTCTGCGCTCCTCATATATTGATTTTATTCTATCCACAACTTCGCGTATATCCATATCCGAAGTATCGATAAGCAGCGCGTCCTCAGCCTGCCTAAGCGGCGATATTTTGCGGTGCATATCTTCATAATCCCTGTTTTTTATATCTTCCTCTATTTCTTTTATATCGCAGGCTATATCTTTTGCGGCAAGTTCGTCATACCTTCTCTTTGCGCGCACCGAAACGCCCGCGGTAAGATATATCTTGATATCGGCATCCGGAAGCACTCTTGTTCCTATATCCCTTCCGTCCATTATCACGCTTTCTTTTTTTGCAAGATTTCGCTGGATATCAACCAGCTTTTCCCTTACGCAGCCGATCTTTGCCACCTTGGAAGCCATTTTCCCTATAGCCTCCATGCGAAGCTTCGGCGTGATATTCTCTCCGTTTAGGATGATCTGCTGTACGCCGTTTTCATATATTACATCTATATCTATGTTATCACAAGCGGATTTTGCAGAACTTTCGTCGCAAGCATCGATATCATTGGCGTCAAAATAGTATGCCACTGCCCTGTACATCGCCCCTGTATCAATATATATCATCCCAAGTTCTTTTGCCGTAAGTTTTGCGATCGTGCTTTTGCCTGCCCCTGCCGGGCCGTCTATCGCTATATTGTATATCATCTCATTCTCTCCTCTTTTTATTTATTCTGATATGCTCTTTCCCGCCATATAGCCCGTCGACCAGGCGATCTGCAGGTTATAACCGCCGGTAAGGGCATCCACGTCTATAATCTCCCCTGCAAAATAGAGGTTCTTAATAAGTTTTGATTCCATCGTTGAAGGATTTATTTCCTTAACGCTTACGCCGCCTTTCGTTATAACGGCTTCGTTATAATTTCCAGTACCCGTGATCGTAAGCGGCAGGTTTTTTATAAGGCGCATAAGTTTTTTTCTTTCCGCCGCGCTTACCGAGTTTACTGGCTTATCTTCTTTTATGCCCGAAAGCTTTACAACAACCGGTATGAGTTTCCTTGGAAGGAGTTTCCCAAGCGAGTTGCCGAAATGACAGTTCTTTTTTTCACCGAAATCCCTTAGCAGGCGCATGTCAAGTTCTTCTTCGCTAAGCGCAGGCTTACAGTCGATATACATAGTAAGATTTTCAGACCGTATCTGCTTTGCGAGATAACTGCTTGCCGTTAATATAAGCGGTCCGCTCACACCAAAGTGCGTAAACAGCATTTCACCGAAATCGCTGTATATTTTTTTATTATCCTTATAAAAACTTACCGAGACATTCCTTAAAGACAGTCCCATCAGTTCTTTTACCCAAGTCTCCCGTACGATAAGCGGCACAAGCGACGGATATGTTTCGGTTATACTGTGTCCCGCCGACTCTGCAAGCCTGAAACCGTCGCCGTCCGAGCCTGTAGACGGATATGAGAGCCCGCCTGCGGCAATGATCACGGCGTCTGCCTCATAGATCTCATTTCCGCATGCCACTCCCTTTATCACATTATCTTTTATTATAAGTTTTTCCGCCCTTTTATTAAGGATGATCTTTACGCCTTTTTCTTTTAAGCCTTTTACAAGTGAATTAATAACATCGGACGACTTGTCAGACTCCGGAAACACCCTGTTTCCGCGCTCTGTCTTAATACGAAGCCCAAGTTCCTTTGAAAACAGCTCCATAGTCTGTTCTATAGTAAACCCGTAAACCGAACTGTAAAGGAATCTCGGGTTTGATATGACATGTTCAAAAAAATCAGAAATATCACAATTATTGGTAAGGTTGCATCTGCCTTTACCGGTTATATATATCTTTTTTCCGCATTTTTCGTTTTTTTCTATTATCTGTACGCTGTTTGCGCCGGACGCGGCCGCATATGCCGCCATCATTCCCGCTGCGCCTGCGCCTATTATGATCACTTTCTTCAAATCATATTCCCCCGGCAGTTATTTTGAAATATACGGTTCATCATATGCAAGTTCAATATTATCGCTGACATAGTTATCTTTTCCGCATCTGAAATACACTTCATTGCAGTAGTCCAGATTGTCAAGCAGGCTGCAGGCAATACAGTCAAGCATGCTGATCTCCATCTGTTCGGATACATTTTTTACCGGAGCGGTATTCTTTGAAAAAGATACCGCAACACTGTCGGCCTGTTCTTCTATATCAACTATCTTTACATCCTCTTTGAAGTTTGCCACAACCTCATTTACTATAAGCTTGGCATTGACATCCGCGTCCATCGGGATAACCGATATGCTCGGCGTACATTCATAAGTATTATAATCTATAGTGTATATTGAAAGTTCTTTGCTTTCTAAGTCAGGCGACAGCGTTTCCTCGGCCGGATCTGTTTTGCTTTTATCATAAGGCTCATCTTTATGATCGCATCCGCATATTAAAAGCAGTATCAATAAAAATGTCACTAAAATATACTTTTTTTTCATGCCAATCTCCTCATTATCATTTCAAGCGCCTTTTCACATGCCTGTTTCCTTACGGTATTTCTGTTTCCGGCAAACTTAAACTCCTCCACGTCGGTCTTATCGCCATACCGTATTCCTATATATACAAGCCCGGTCTTATCCGGCTCGTTTTCTATTTTGTCAGCGTAACCTGTCACTGATACGGCTATGTCGGAGTCGGCATACTTTTGCGCTCCTTCCGCCATTTCGGCAGCAGTCCTGCTGCTTACGGCAGTGAAACTGTTAATAGTATCTTCTTTTACGCCGAGAATATTTATCTTTGCCTCGTCGCAATATGTTACAACTCCCTGCTTTATGACCTTTGAAGCATTGGGCACCCCTATGAGCGCCGACGACAACATACCGCCTGTACATGACTCCGCAAAAGTTATGGTAAGGTTCTTTTTTATGAGCATGTCTATTACGTCGCTTTCTTTTACAGGCCTGTCCTTAAGCACGTAAGCATTCTTTATCAGGCATAAGACAAGCGAGATCACGGTAAGCGCAAGCGCAAGATATATAAGGATGATCTCTGCGACAGACGCTATTTTGCTGTCAAAATCAAATATCACAAGTATAGTCATGACCATTTGGACAACTGTTTTTAATTTTCCCGAATAGTCTGCCGCGATAACAACTCCGTTATCCGATGCCACAAGCCTGAAACCGCTTATTATAAAATCCCTTGCTATGATGATTATCACAACAAAACACGGAACAGGGTTGTTCGGGGTTGCCAAAAAGCATATAAGCGCCGAATTTACAAGCAGCTTATCTGCAAGCGGGTCTAAGAATTTGCCAAAATTCGTAATAAGGTTATATTTTCTTGCGATATATCCGTCGAAAAAATCAGTACAGCTCGCAATAATAAATATTGCGGCGGCTATTTCTTTGTGGTATGCGATATTTCCGTTAAGATATACGATTACAAAAACAGGTATGAGCATAACCCTAAGTATGGTAAGTTTATTTGGGGTATTCATATATTAATTTTCCTTTCAGCTGCACATATTTACCGGGACTGCTATAAGATCGTATCCTCTGGCATCCGTAATGCGTACGCGCACAATATCTCCGGACATGTACTCTCCCGTAAGAGGAAGGAATACGCATCCGTCTATATCCGGCGCATCTATCCTGCTGCGGGCGGCATACAGATTATCCGAAGGCAGTTCCCCTTCTATGATAACGTCTGTCTCGCTTCCGATCCTGTCCTCTGCCATTTCAAATGCAATTTCCTGCTGAAGCTGCATTATCTCATCAAACCGTGTCTGTTTTGTGGCATCATCGATCTGTTTTTCAAAATCATAAGCCGCGGTATTTTCCTCAGGAGAATATTTAAAGACTCCAAGCCTGTCAAATCTCATGTTCTTTACAAAATCAAGAAGGATCCTGTGGTCTTCTTTCGTTTCACCCGGAAAACCTGTTATAAGGGTTGTCCTTATTGCGATACCGGGAACTTTCTTCCTTATCATGGAAATCTTTTCCTCAAGCTCTTTTCGCGCAGTATGCCGTCCCATCCTTCTTAATATATCGTCTGACGCATGCTGCACGGGCATATCTATGTAGGCGCATATTTTATCCTCTTTATTGATCGTATCCATAAGTTCTTCCGTGATATCTTCGGGATATGCGTAAAGTATGCGTATCCAATTGAGGGCTTCTATCCTGCAAAGCCTGCTAAGGAGCTTAGGCAGAGCATTATATCCATACAGATCGGTTCCGTACAGTGTAGTTTCCTGGGCGACCAATATAAGTTCTTTTACGCCGGATTCGGCAAGCTTTACAGCCTGATCTATAAGATCCTCCATGGGAACGCTCCTGTAAGCGCCACGAAGAGACGGTATAATGCAGTATGTGCAGTTTTTATTGCATCCTTCCGCGATCTTAAGATAGGAATATACCGTGCCGGTCGAGTGTATGCGCCGTCCGGACTGCTTCGGCATATAATTTATATCTTTCAAACGTATAGAATCCTTACTTTGCAGCACTTCCTCAAGAGCGCATATAAGTTCTTCATAAGCTGTTGTACCTATCACTGCGTCTACTTCGGGTATCTCTTTTCTTATTTCATCGGCATATCTCTGCGCCAGACAGCCGCATACGATAAGAGCCCGGCATTTCCCTGTCTTTTTATATTGGGACATCTCAATAATCGTCTCTATGCTCTCCATTTTAGCGTCGTTTATAAAACAGCAGGTATTTATAATAATTGCCTCGGCGTCTTCTTCATTATCAGTCATTTCATAGCCGTTATCAAACAACTCGCCAAGCATAAATTCAGAATCCACAAGGTTTTTATCGCATCCCAAGGATATAAGAAGAACCTTCATATGTATAATCTCCATATTATTTAGTATAATTATAATTATTTTAACAGTTTTTATTATAATGTCAATAAACCTGTTTACATTTATATCCTGCTGTGATAATCTGTAAATTATTAAAATATTGTTAATATCGGGAGGTTTTTATATGAAAAACAGGGTTAAAACATCAATAATAATAATTTTAGTACTGCTGATCTTTGGATTCGGCTATTATTATGCGGCGCTGCCGGCAATAAACATACATTATCCCGGATTCTGGGGATTCATTATAATGCTTTCGCTGATTCCTACTGTAGTTACGCTCATACATTCGCTGCGTGCCGGAAGGCTTAATAACGGAGTGGGAAACCCGTTTAAAAAGCTTTTTAAAGGCAATATACTTTTATCCGCATTCGGCGCGTTATCCCTTATCCTTATAATAATATATCTGACGGGTTCTTTTCTTTCATCTGAAATAATAAATGCAAAAAAATACAGAGAACTTATAGAAATACAGGACGGTAATTTCACTAACGACATACAGCAGATATCCTATGATGAGATCCCGCTTCTCGACCGGTCTTCCGCAGAGATAGTAGGCGCAAGGAAAATGGGTACGATGGTTGAATATGTATCGCAGTTTGAAGTTTCTTCCGATTATACGCAGATCAACTATAAGAATAAACCCGTAAGGATCACACCTCTTGAATACGGCAACCTGCTTAAATGGTTTACCAACAGAAAAGAAGGCATACCGGCATATATAATGATAGATATGGCGTCGCAGGACGCGGACTGCATAAAACTTAAAGAAGGGATCAAATATTCAAAATCAGAACATTTCGGAAGGCTGATCTACAGGCATCTGCGCTTTAAATACCCTACTTACATGTTTGATACGATCAATCTGGAAATCGATGAAAACGGCACTCCGTACTGGATATGTCCCGTAAAGAAGTATACGATAGGTCTGTTCGGAGGAGTAAAGATCGGAAACGTTGTTATCGTAAATGCAATTACCGGCGAAACAACCGATTATGATGTAAAAGACGTGCCTGAATGGGTCGACCACGTATATTCAGCCGACCTTCTGATATCTTATTATGATTATTACGGCACATTAAAGCATGGCTTTTTTAACTCCGTGCTCAGCCAGAAAGACTGCTTAAGGACGACTGAAGGTTATAATTACATTGCCGTAGATGACGACGTATGGGTATACACGGGCGTTACGAGCGTAGGCGGCGACGAATCAAATGTCGGGTTTGTGCTTATGAACCAGCGTACAGGCCTTACTAAATATTATCAGATCCCGGGAGCCGAAGAATTCTCCGCCATGGGCTCTGCCGAAGGAAAAGTACAGAACCTGGGATACGACGCCACGTTCCCTATCCTGTTAAACATATCCGGCGAGCCGACATACTTTATGTCACTTAAAGACAGCGCCGGACTCGTTAAGATGTACGCAATGGTCAATATACAGAAATATACGGTCGTTGCCACTGCAAATACGCTTGAAGAATGTGAACGCACTTATAAAGATATGCTTATAAGCAACCATATAACGGAAGCTGAATCCGACGAGCCGGTATATACCGATACCAAGACCGCAACGGGCACCATTTCACGTATAGCGCAGGCTGTCATAGACGGAAACTCACATTATTATATAGTACTCGATTCATCCGATAAAATATATGATATAGACGTTTCCGACAATATATCTATCATACTTTCCGATGTGGGCGACAGTATTACTTTTGAATATGTGGAAAATAATGATACCAATAAAGTCATTTCGATAAAATAAGGAACAGGGTGAGCGGATTATGTTTAGAATGTGGGGCAAGATCGTTAAAAACAATAAAATGAAATGGGACTATGTTTTTGAGAGTGATTCACAATCACTCTCAAGGACAAAAAAAGTCTTTACAGGCCTTGAAGAGATATGCCTCAAATACGACCTTTCCGTTCCGATATGGCTTGACTCCAATATTAAGGAATTTAAAAGGGTCGATAAAACCCGTTTTACATCAGACAATTTTATCGACCCTGTTGAATTTGATTATCTCGAAATACACGTTATTGAGGAGTAGCGGACGGCGCAGCCGTCGCTTCTGCTATCCCGCTCTCCATATCTGCTTCGGTCATACCGTCTATGACGATCGTTGCGACGCTGTGCGCAGGGAGTTCATAACACTGAAGATCGTCAAGACTTCCGCTTTCGGTATAAAATTCTTCTGTATTTTCACCATCCTGATAATTGGTAAGGATAACTTTGCTGCTGTCAATATGATAATCCGCAAACTGGTACTGCAGTTTCTTTACATCATCGGTATCATTTACCGATACCAAAACGATCCTTTTTTTATCAGGCGAAATATATGCCGAGCATGAAAGGTCGTCAAGTTCCTGCCTTACAACCGAAAGTTCAGCTTCATCATCCGAATCCTCTTCTTTGTCATCCGTACGTATATTCGTGCCGATGCGTATATAGCCCGGAAGTATATATTCCGAAAAATGTCTCATTGAATAATACTTTTCCCCGATTATATAACCATGTTCATGATCCCATGTCTCCTCATCGGAGCCTGCATCCATTCCAATGAGATTATCCATTTCTTTCTGCCCCGGATTTTTCCATACTCCGCCCCAGAAAATATAGCAGTTAAGATTCTCATACAGCATCGAATTCTGTATTATCTGAACAGTGTCCATGAAATCGCCCTCATAATATTCCGTCTGCCATTTGGGCAGTTTGGGATATCTTTTTGCAATCGAGGCAAATTCCAGATTATATGTATACGGCTTGCCCTTGGTCGCACCTACATACAGATGATGCCCTATGCCGTACAGGCTTTCGGGATTGTTTTCAAGTATCGGGTCAATAAATTTTGATAATGAAGCGATCTTAAACGACATAGTTTCGGGAGCAAGCATTTTGGGAGGATTTTCAAGTTTCTGACAGGCGTTATACACGGCGTCAAACGATTTCTGGTACGATGCCGCCTTGCCTGATTCCTCGGGATCAAACGAGCAGCTTTCATATGAAGCGACAAAATCCGGCTCGTTCTGTATACTCAGGTAATCAACCGGAATACCGGCATCGTTATAGGCTTTTATCGTCTGATACCAGTACTCGCCGTACTTATCATATACATATTCTCCGTTCTCATCTTTTGCAAGCGTTCCTTCGCCGTATAACGACTCCGAATTTTTAAGATACGGCGCTGGCGACCATGAACTCATAAGGACCTTTGGCGTAATCCCAAGCTTTTCAAACCGCTCGCGGGCATTTTCATAAAAATCACGTTCCGTTTTCGGGTTAAATTCAACATTGAAATCCTCTTCCGTCTCCGGTTTATAATCCACTTCTTCATTATACAGGAATGAATTTTTGAACCTCAGCACGCTCAAATGCGCATCCGAAAACAAAAGATCATATATCTCATCCTTATATTGTGCAAAATATACATAATTGCTGTAATATGTATATCCTGCCCCGAACCCTTCTATCTCCTGATAGGAAACAGTATTATCAATATCTACCTGAGCCGCATCCTCCTGGACTTTAGCGTGCCCTTCCGGTTTTTTGCCGCATCCTGCAAACAAAGATAATACAGCAAGAAAAATAACAAGTACTTTTAATTTATTTGACATAAGCGCCCTCCTACTGCGTTTACTGAGCCGTGCTCATTGCTTTTGCGAACAGTATACCACAATTTATATTAAAATTCTATAATATCATCAATAGATATTGTAAAAATTCAGTCTATGTTGTAAAATATTCGGGAGCAACATTTTAAAGATAAGGAGCTTAGCGTATGAAACATCTTATTACCCCTCTTGATCTGAGTGTTCATGAGCTTGACGATCTGCTCGCTCTTGCAGGGAGGATTTACCGAAACAAAGAGCGATATAAAAAAGTATGTGAAGGCAGGAAGCTGGCATCTCTATTTTATGAACCGAGTACACGTACCCGACTGAGTTTTGAAGCAGCAATGATGAATTTAGGCGGTAATGTACTCGGTTTTTCTTCTGCCGATTCAAGTTCTGTCGCAAAGGGTGAAAGCATTGCCGATACAATACGCGTTATATCCTATTACGCCGACATATGCGCAATGAGACATCCGAAAGAAGGCGCGCCGCTCGTAGCATCAATGTATTCCGGTATTCCCGTAATCAATGCCGGCGACGGCGGACATAATCATCCTACCCAGACGCTTACAGATCTGCTTACAATAAAAGAACTTAAAGGAGATCTTAACAATCTTACCATAGGCGTATGCGGCGACTTAAAGTTCGGCCGTACCGTACATTCTCTTATCAACGCAATGGTAAGGTACAAAAACATAAAATTTGTTATGATATCTCCTCCGGAACTTAAGATACCGGACTATCTCAGAAGAGAAACGCTTGACGCGGGAAATATCCCTTACACGGAAACATCAGATTTTGAAAGCGTAATGCCCGATCTTGACATATTATATATGACGAGGGTACAGCGCGAAAGGTTCTTTAACGAAGAAGATTACATACGGCTCAAAGACAGCTTCATCCTTGATAACAATAAGCTTAAAAACGCCAGAAAGGACATGCTTATCCTGCATCCTCTCCCGCGCGTCAATGAAATATCTACCGAAGTGGACTCCGATCCGCGCGCAGTATATTTTAAACAGGCGCAATACGGCGTATATCTTAGAATGGCGCTAATAATGAAATTACTTGAGATACCTGACCCGTATCAGAAGGAGGAATTATGTTAAATATCGGCGGCCTTCATGAAGGCGTTGTAATAGACCATATAAAAGCCGGCGGCGCAATGCAGATATACCATTATCTGAACCTTGAAAAGATTGATTCCAGCGTCGCGATCATTAAAAATGCCAAAAGCAATAAGATGGGCAAAAAAGATATAATAAAAATAGAAGGTCCTATCACCGTAGACCTTGACCTTCTTGCCGTGCTTGACGACGATATAACATTAAATTATATAGAAAATGACGTTATCGTAAAGAAACGCCATCCTAATCTTCCCGAAACGGTAACCAACATTATAAAATGCAAAAATCCCCGCTGCGTTACATCTTCATCTTCAGAACGAGGGCTTGCGCATACGTTTAAGCTCACTGACAGGAAACACCGCATTTACAGATGTATTTACTGCGAACAGAAATTTAAGGGACAATTATAATTTAGATTGATAAAAAGGGCGGAACCTCAAACAATGGCTCCGCCCTTTTACATTTTCTAATTCATTTTATTGCTTCAGTTTTATTTTTTATACAGCGGTTCTTCCATACAATAATCTCCCTTTCCTTAGGATTATGCGATCACTGTCGGCGCAGGCATTGCCGGATACGAAACCTTTTTAGGTTTTTTGAACTCTGCTTTCACCTCTATTCTAAGTTTCCTTTTTTCTGATAATGTAACCGAGGTCTTTTTGCAGGTCTTTAATTTCCGGTATTTTCCATTGTTCTTCTTATAACTTAAAACATATTTTACGGTATACTTCTTATCCTTTATCTTTAGCGGCTTCCAGCTGTACGTATACTTTCCTGAACTCATTTTGCATTTGATACCTTTAGCGATCACGGCAGACACCATGTCTATATCACATTCATCAGGCGAAAAAAAGTTAAGTTTTGTTTTTGAATTCTTAAGTATGATCTTTTTGCAGTTTGAAGGTCCTATAGTTATATTTTCTACTTTCTTTCCTATGATAAATTCATCTATTGATGACAAACCAAAGTCTACGGACAGACTTGTAATTTTATTATCGGTATTAATAACCATCTTCTTTGCGTTAAGCCCCATATATTCTCCGTGATCGTCATCATAGCCGCTAAAACATCCGTTCAGGATCACCTTTTCACACGTTACATTGGCAAAGCACTTATCCCCTACATATATTTTCTCTCCCGGAAATTCAAGCTTCTCAAGAACTGTCGGCTTCGATTTTACAAAATTGCCTTCCCTTATCTCATATAGCGACTTTGGAAAAGATATGTCGGAAAGCTCATCCATACCTGAGAGTGCATACGCTCCTATTATCTCAACACCTTCAGGAATCACAAGCTTCTTTACCGTATCATACGGAAATACCTTTACGCTGTCTGTATCAGATGATACAACCCCATTTTTCTCCGTGACAGGCGCATCATATGTGCCTATCTGTACAATCTTATAACCGTCAATAACATAAGGCAGGACTACGGTGGCGCCGTAATCATACACTTTCATAAGAACTGCGGTCTTAAGTCCCTCATTCAAAATCCCATATTCGTAATTACCGCTTCTTATAACCTCAGTATGCTCCCCGCCATAAGGTTCCGGCGTAGGTGAGATTGTATCATTTGCCCGGGTATTTTGCTGACCTGCTATTAAGAACGCGCCGCATAAGAAAAATACTGCCATTAGATTTACTATGATTTTTTTCATTTTAATCATCCTCCCATAATTATATTAACCACATATTAACAAAAAAATTCCTATTATGTGTGTTAATACCATGATATTATCGTGTCAATAATATGGAAATTTTATAAAGAAAATGTCATAATTATGGCGGCTTAATAACAAAAGGCCGTTTTCACGACCTTTTTGTTTATTTGCAATATTCAGATTGTCTATTTTACCCTCACGGAAACTATTTTTTTAGTTTCTTCATATCCCGGCGCCGCCTTTGCGGTAATGCATATCTTATAAATTCCTTTTTTGATGCCTTTTTTTAGAGTAACTTTTCCTGATTTGCTTACGGTAATATATTTTTTACCTTTTTTCACATTAAATACTATTTTTCCATTGCCGGAAGATTTTGCTTTCAGCTTAAATGAAACAGACCTGTTTTTTAACTTCTTTGCCTTATATTTTTTAATTTTGCTAACAGAAATCTCCTGTTTTCTTTCGGTATATTTTACCTCGGCAGGTTTTTGTACAGGAGTTTCATCTGAAACAACAGGATTTTTGGCTTTAACTTCGGCTGTTTTGATATTATTACTGCCGGCATATCCCCATGCATATGAATCCTTTTCTGCATGGATCATAAGATTGCCGTTGTCTTCTAAAAATGCATCTTCTCCTATTGTTCCAACGCTTTTAGGTACATATACATCTTTTAGATCGCTGCAGCAAAAAAATGCATATTTTCCAATAGTCTTTACGCCATCAGGAATAACGACACTGCTTAAACCCTCTATGCTAAAATATGCATTTTCACCGATAGCGGCAATTCCTTCAGGGATAACTGTATTGCGGCAGCCGACAATAAGCGTATCAGACTGTGAATCAATAAGCGCATTACATTCCTTTCTGCTGTCATACGCAGTATTGCCGCCGGAAACGGATATTTTCTCCAGATTTACGCATCCAAAAAACGCGCTGTCACCAATATCTGTCAGACTGTCCGGAATATAAAGTTCACGCATTGCAAAACAGCATGCGAAAGCGTCCTTCCCAATATATACAACTCCTTCGGGAATATTTACGCTTTCTAATGAACGGCATACCCCAAATGCTGAGCTTTCTATTCTCTTTATGCTTTTAGGCAATGAAATACTTACAATATTCCATGTATCCGAAAATGCGCTGTCGCCTATATCGGATACGCCTTCATTAATAATCACATTTCTTATTGCCGGAACATCACTAAAAGCGCCCGCATCAATTTTACCGTTTCCGGTGATCGTAAGAGTACCGTCATCTTCCAGGGTATATGAGAGTCCTTCTCCGCATTCCCCTGTTTTTTCAATCTGCCTGTCGTGTATCACTTCCGGCAGCGATATCCCTTTTGCGCTCTTATACTCTGTGTCCGCCTTTGCATATGCACATACAAATACATTTGTAAAAATCATACTTATTATAACCATCATAAATGTTAGTGATTTTTTTTGATATTTCATAATAATCCCCCTTACTCTGCCTTTTAGCTTACAGCACAAATAGTAATGAAAATATTTTATTCTTCCATATTTACGTGTTACAATAGACGTAATTATTAATAATACATCCCGGCAGCAACAAGATACATCTCAATACAATACCATAATCTACTCAAATGGATATGCAGTAACACAAACTCTGTTTTTATCATCATATAGCAAAGAATCTGACAACATAAAACTTGGATAATTCATTATAGGATAATTAACGTATATTGTACATTTTGGCGAAACTCCTTTAAATGCATTAATACCTATTATAGGTATATTACCACTGCTTCGTTCATAATAAACATTTTCAAGATTCGAACAATTCATAAACGCTGCTGATTTAACTTCAATATCATTCAACAATTGTATTGCACTAATTGCAGTATTTTGGATCAAAGAGCTGTTAACAACTGACAAATTGGTAAAATCTGATATTTTTTCTTTGTCCTCTTTATTGTATGTATATATTATTCCTAGCTTTTTACATCCTTGAAACGCTGCTGTTCCCAATACTATATTATTTACATCAGGTAAGCATACTTTTTGAATACTTTCACAGTTAGTAAAGCAATAATCACCAACTAGATTATTACTATTTATTCCTGATAAATCAATAATATTCATTGTTGCATCTGTTTGTAGGATTCCAATACTGTGTATGCCTTTAAGATTTTTACATCCATAAAAGCATCTGTTATCAAAGCTATTATACCCAGCTTCCACATCTGTAAGATTACTACAGTTAGAAAAGGCATATTTACCCAGATTACCTCCATAATGTGATAAATCAACATATTGCAAATTTTTCAATCTATAATTGGCAGAATCGGTTGCGGTTAATCCGTCTCCAAAATTATGCCATCCCATTACTCTCATCTTAGTTATATTATCTGCAGTTTCCAATTTAGAACCAAGCGTTCTTGTAATAGCGGCATTTATAGTTTCACCTCGACTAGGTGAAACTATAAGCATTGTACCTTCATCCTCCTCTGAAGTCTCAGTAATTGCCCGATACACATTAAGAATACCACCTGAACTAATACAACTACCCAAAGAAGGCTCAT
>CANQDW010000013.1 GCA_947593975.1 uncultured Lachnospiraceae bacterium | reverse complement strand
GAAGAACAGGATCCTTGACCAGATGCTTTCGGAGAAAAAGATCACGCAGGATGAGTATGATATAGCGTATAACGAAAAGATCACGCTTGACAGACCGGAGGTTAAGAAGCGTAACTTTATTGAGACATACGTGACCAACTGCGCGACGAAGGCGCTTATGGAGATGTATGGCTTTAAGTTCAGGTATGAAAAGGATATATCGAAGGACAGCGAATATGAAGCGAATTATAACGATACTTATTCGCAGTGCCAGCAGATGCTTTACCGTTCGGGATTCAGGATATATACGTCTATCGATATGAAACTGCAGAGGCAGCTTCAGCAGTCCGTGAATGAGGAGCTGTCGGCGGACAGGAGGAAAGCGGACGACGGCGTGTTCAAGTTCCAGGGCGCGGGAGTGTGCATTGATAATGACAGCGGGAAAGTGACGGCGGTAGTCGGCGGACGGAACCAGCCGCTGATAACGGGCTATACGTTTAACAGGGCGTACCAGAGTTTCAGGCAGCCCGGAAGCGCGATCAAGCCTATAGCGGTATACGCGCCCGCGTTTGATAACGGATATGAGCCTTCGGATATTGTGAAGGATGAGCCTATAGAAGACGGACCGAAGAACTCAAACGGAAGGTATATGGGCAGCGTGTCGCTTAGGACGGCTGTGGAGTATTCGATCAATACGGTTGCATGGAAGATGTTCGAGACGCTTTCGCCTAAGAAGTGCCTGGGGTATCTTCTGGATATGAATTTCTCAAAGATCGTATCGGATGATTATACGCTTGCGGCTTCAATCGGCGGATTTACGAACGGCGTAAGCCCTGTGGAGATGGCGTCCGCTTATGCGGCGCTTGAAAACGACGGTATATTCAGGGAGCCTACGTGCATAATCGCGATTACCGACGCCGAAGGAAAAGAGATACTGACAGATGATATATTTGAAAAAAAGAGGGTATATGACGAAGAAGCGGCGGACACAATGACTGACGTACTGCGCGGGGTGTTTGAGCGCGGTACGGCGAAAGGATATGAGCTTGACGATATGGCGTGCGCGGGAAAGACGGGAACTACCAACGAGCATAAAGACGGGTGGTTCGCGGGATATACGCCGTACTATACGACGGTTATATGGGTTGGCTGCGATACGCCGGAAAGCATAGACGACCTTTTGGGAAATACTTATCCGCTGCGTATATGGTATTCGTATATGAGTAAGATACACGAGGGATTGCCGAGGGTCGAATTTGAAAAGGACGAGGATCCTGAAGATGAGGAGCCTGTAAGAAAAACTGAGGCGCCGACCGAAGAACCCGATGAGGATTATGATGATTATGAGGATTACGGGGAGGATGAGCCGCAGTATACGGCTGAACCGACTCCGGAGACTATAGTTACGCCGCCGCCGGAGATAACGGAAGAACCTCTTGAAACGGCCACGCCGGAAGTTAAAGAACCGGAGATCACGAAACAGCCCGACGCGGCGGAGGAAACCAAAGAACCGGATGCGGCGGATGAAAACTACAACGCATTATCACAGCAGGAATCTCAATGATTCCTGCTGATCTGTATTACATTCCATGACTGCTTTGGAAGGATGAGCGCGCATATTCCGTCATCGCATCTGTCCGCATCGGAATATACGGGTTTTACGTTGTAAGGATCTGCTTCGGTATTTACCGCTTTTAAGTCGTTATGTGTAAGCACGATATGTTCGTTTACCGATATGCTGCCAAACTGCCTGAGGTCGCAGGTAAGCTGTATGTCTTCGTCAAAGGATTTGTTCACTGCGAATATCGTTATATCGTCCGTCTCTTCATTCCAGACTACGGCGCTGTCTACATATGGAACGCTGCAGTAGTTTTTGCTGTCGTATACCGGCGAGTCGACGATAGATTTAAGCGCTGTGCCGCGGCCGTATGCGGAGGCGTGCATGTAAGGATAGAATATGGTCTGTCTCCATGCGCCCGTATCGGAAGTCATGATCGGGGCGATGACATTTACAAGCTGCGCAAGACATGCGATGCGTACCCTGTCGCAGTTATTTATGAGCGTAATGAGCATGCTTCCTACCAAAAGCGCGTCTTCCATGTTATATACGTCTTCAAGCTGATGCGGCGCGTGCGTCCATTTCTCAAGCTTGCTGTCGGCTTCGTTTGAATGGTACCATACGTTCCATTCGTCAAACGACAGGTTTAGCTGTTTTTTGCTGTGCTTTTTGCCCTTTATGAAGTCGCAGGCGGCTGTTACCGATTTGATAAAGTCGTTCATTCCCATGGAGTTTGCAAGGAAATCCGCGGAGTCGTTCGCGTGGTTATTATAATATGTATGAAGCGATACGTAATCTACGGAATCGTAACAGTGATCAAGCACTGTCGCTTCCCAGTCGCCGAAAGTAGGCATCATAAGCCCTGAACTTCCGCACACGACAAGCTCAATGTTTGGGTCGACTGTCTTCATTGCTTTTGCCGTTTCCCAGGCAAGGCGGCCGTATTCGTCGGCTGATTTGTGGCCTATCTGCCACGGACCGTCCATTTCATTTCCGAGACACCATACTTTTATATTGTGCGGATCTTCATATCCGTGTTTTTTCCTGAGGTCGCTGTAATAAGTGCCGCCTTTGAAATTGCAGTATTCAACGACGTTTCTTGCCGCGTCTATCCCGCGCGTGCCGAGGTTTACCGCCATCATCGGGGCCGAACCGGCAAGCTTCGCCCAGTCCGCAAATTCGTTAAGGCCGAATTCGTTGCTTTCGATTACCTGCCAGGCAAGTTCCGCCCTGCGCGGACGTTCGCTTACCGGGCCTACGCTGTCTTCCCAGTTGTACGCCGATACGAAGTTTCCGCCGGGGTACCTTATGATAGGGACGTCTATTTCTTTTACGAGCGAAAGCGTATCGGTACGGAAGCCGCGCTTATCGGCAAACGGGCTGTCCGGCTGGTATATTCCTTCGTAGACCGCGCGTCCGAGATGTTCTATGAAAGAACCGTATATGCGCGGGTCGATTTTTCCTGTTTTAAAATATTTGTCTGTGATCAAAGATGCTTTTAACATATAGCGTTCTCCTTTTTTTAGATTTTGTCGGGATTTGGTTTTAATATAGCATACGCAGGAAAAATTTACTACTGATAAAATATATATTTTGGGCGCATGTTATATTTTGAGATTCTTTTTGCGAAGAAGGTGCGGTATGTTTGAGAGGATATGGACTGTATTTATGCGATTCGCGCTCGGCGGCGGGTTATATTTCATACTTGAGATGCTTGCGCGGGGCAGGTCCCACTGGACAATGATGCTGCTTGGAGGGGCGTGCTTTTTTCTTTGCGGGATAATCCACGAAAGAGCGGCGGGAAAGATATATATCTGGCAGCAGATGGTCTTGTGCATGATCGTGATAACCGCGCTTGAATTCGCGGCGGGGCTTATAGTGAACGTCGCGCTTGGCTGGGGCGTATGGAATTATTCCGCGATGCCGTTTCAGGTCATGGGACAGATATGCGTGCCGTTTATGCTTTTGTGGTACGTTATCAGTTATCCGGCTATACTGCTTAATGAAATATGCGACAATATTCTCGGGAAACTGACATGAAGTCGGCACATGTCATAAGAAACGCGGCACAAAATATAGCATTATATGGTGTATGATGCTAATATATATAGTGGTATAGAAAAGTTAATAAGGAAGGAGTATTGAGTAACGGTGTATAAGATGTTTAGCGAAATACTTACGGATGTTGATAATAACCGGTATGCGGCATACGGTATAAAATGCGTGGAGAACGGCGTTCTGGTATCAGACATATCAACCAACAAAAACAAGATGGACGAATTTGTTAAAACACTGAATACACAACAACTTGATCCGATACACCTTAAAGATGTAATTGAAGATTTCCTTGATGAACTGCAGTAGATACATAAATTTGGCTAAAATATGGCAATTATTTTATTAAATCCGTCATATTGCTGACATATTAGGGTAATATCATTACGTTAATCAAAATATAGCAGGGAGGATTAACATAATGGTAAAAAACATTTTGAAAAAAGTAACAAAGGCAGGAATCATAACGGCTGCGGCCCTTATGGTCACATGTACGGGACAGGCGGCGGATGAGACTGCGAAACCGGGAATTGCGGTAAATGAAAGTAATTTCCCTGACAGCGCGTTTATGGCGTATATATCGGCTAATGCGGATAAAGATAAGGATAATATCCTTACCGACGCGGAGATATCGGCAGTAACCGATATGAATATCAGGGCGAGGGGCATAGCGGACCTTAAAGGTATAGAGCTTTTTACAAAGCTTGAGAAACTTAACGCGGGCGGCAATAATATCGCGGAACTTGACCTTAGCGCCAATACGGAGCTTGATACCGCCGACGTATCGTCAAACAAGCTTTCCGCGCTTGATGTGTCAAAGAACGTGAACCTTACATCGCTTAACGCGTCGGGCAATTCGCTTACGCAGATAAATACTGCCGCGAATGTTAAGCTTAAAAAACTTAATCTTAATGCCAATGAGCTTAAATCTGTTGATCTTAAGAGCAATACTGCGCTTGAAGAGCTTGATATAAGCAACAACAGGCTGGTAATGCTTGATCTTGCGGCAAATACCGTACTTAAGCGTGTGGAGTGTTCTTATAACGACATTATATACCTTGCGCTCCCGGAGTCGGCTGAGACGCTTTTGTGCAGCAGCAACAGGCTGTATGCGGCGGATCTTGGCAAACTTACGAAGCTTAGGGAGGTGGATATAAGCGACAATGAACTTTATTCGCTTGACTTAAGCGCATGTACGGAACTTGCGGCTGTCGACGTATCCGGAAACCATCTTGCGGCTCTTAATATTGAGGCTAATACGCTTCTTACCGCGGACGTAAAGGCGGACGGCAATGTAAGGGAAGTGTATGTCGGCGAAGATAAGAACCTTGATCTTACCGGACTTGGCATAGATACCGCGAAGGTAAAGGACCTTGCCGGAGCAGAACTTTCAGAAGGTGAGAATGCCGCTATAGCAGTAGCTGATGTGGCTGCGCTTCCGGAGAAGATCACCTATACTTACGATATGGGCAATTCGCTTACGCAGGGATTTACGCTCATACCGGTGACGAAGAAGAAGCTTCTTCCGGAGGATATGGATATTTCGTTATATATATCGGAAGAGACTAAAGATGCCGTATATCCGCTTAATATAGTAAGCATATGCGAGACTCCCGAGGTTAAATGGGAGAGCGATAACGTAACGGCTGCTAAGGTGTCGGAAGACGGAAAGATTACGCCGGCTGCGACGGGAACAGCGGTTATTACCGCTTCCGCGGAAGGATATGAGCCTGCGAAGTTTACCGTAAATGTATATAACGGGATTGAGAATATAGTGATAGAGGATATACCGAGCCAGTATTATACGGGAGCGGCAGTTACTCCGGAGCCTGTAGTTAAGGATGGGGAGTATACGCTTGTTAAAGATACGGATTATACGGTATCCTATGAGAATAACACGGAAGTAGGAAAAGCCGTTGTTACGGTAAAAGGCTGCGGCAAGTACTCGTTTACTATAAGCGCAGATTTTCATATCTGCTATAATATAGCGCTGCTTACCGCGGACGCCGTTGCGGACCAGACTTATACCGGCGCAGAAGTTAAGCCTGACGTGGTTATCAAAAATGGAACGTATACGCTCATTAAAGATAAGGATTATACTCTTTCTTATATGAATAATACGACTATAGGAACAGGTATCGTAATGGTTACCGGAACCGGCGATTATCTCGGAACGAGGATACAGGCGTTTAATATAATCGTTCCGCAGGTTACGAACCTTGTAAAGACCGGCAATAAGAAGACGCAGATCACGCTTACTTGGACGGCTATTCCGGGAGTGGACGGTTACAGGATATATAAATATAACGAGCTTACCGGCAAATATAATTACCTTAAGCAGCTTGACGGAAGCGCCCAGAACAGCTATGTAGATACGGGACTTACCGCGGGAACAAGATACAGGTACCGCGTAAGGGCGTTTGTTAAGGTCAATAATGTGAACAAATACGGTAAGTATTCAACAAAATATAAGACCGCCACAAGGCTTAAGAAAGTTACCCCGTTAAAGGTTAAAGCAGGAACGAGGAAGGCAAGTCTTTCATGGAACAAGACAAATAATGCCGAAGGATATGAAATACGCATGAAGGTTGGAGACGGCACATTCTCCAAGATCGCGACGATAACAAAAGGAAAGACCGTAAGTTATATAAAGACAGGTCTTTCTAAAGGCAAGGTTTATTATTTCAGGGTAAGGGCATATAGAACTGTATCCGGAACCAATATATACGGTTCGTGCAGCAAAGTTAAATCAATTGTTGCAAAATAACCGTATATTAGATAAGCAGTACGGCATATAATAATTTATGCAGAAGGATATTTTGCTATTGACTTTAAAGAACGGAGTATTGTATCATATATAATATAAACAGCCTGGGATGTACGAGGACCCCTGTTATTTGAACCTACATTACTTCAAAAGGGATTCCGATATTTTCATGCGGATGCCGGACCGTCACTGCTGCTTTTCGCGGTATCATTTATATACAACGGATGACAGAAGCATGAGTGAGGTTGCCCACCTAGCATCAGCTAGGAGTCAAAGATTGGGGAACGGCATTTCGGGTAACACATATCATATATTGCAATATAGGGCTGCCGCAGTAATATTTATTTGCTGCGGCAGCTTTCGTTTGCATTGTAAAGGAAGCAATGATAATATATAAAAAACAGGGTATATCAGACGATAGGTATATGAGGTGAACAAATATGAGGCATGGATATATAAAAGCTGCGGCGATAACGCCGGACATAAAGGTTGCGGACTGCTGTTATAACAGGCGCAGCATACAAAAAGAGATTGATAAATGCATAAAAGAGAAGGTTAAGATCGCCGTATTTCCCGAGTTGTGCATAACGGGTTATACATGCGGGGATCTTTTTTTGCAGGATACGCTTATACAGTCCGCGCTTGATGAGCTTGCCGCGCTCGTTAAGGCGTCGGAGGGAAGCGATATCCTTTGTATAGTCGGAGCCGCAGTCCCCGTAAGCGCAAGGCTGTATAACGCCGCCGCCGTATTTCAGAACGGAAGGCTGCTTGGCATTGTGCCTAAAACTCATATTCCGAATTATTCGGAGTTTTATGAACAGCGCCATTTCGAGAAAGGGAAAAGGGCTGTAAGCGAGATCGATATAAAAGGGTTTGACTATGCCGTGCCTTTTGGAACGGGATTATTGTTTCAGTGCGAGAACGTAAAGGATCTGATAGTAGGCGTTGAGATATGCGAGGATGTATGGGCGCCGATGCCGCCGTCCGGAAGCCAGGCGCTTGCCGGGGCGCTTATTATCGCAAATATCTCGGCGAGCGATGAGACGACGGGCAAGGACACGTATAGGAAGGAACTTATAAAAAACCAGTCGGCAAGGCTTATTGCCGGATATATATACGCCGACGCGGGAGAAGGGGAGTCTTCTACCGACCTTGTATTTGCGGGGCATAATATGATCGCGGAAAACGGCGTGTGCATCGCGGAGAGCGAAAGGTTCAAAAACGGCTGCATAATAAGCGAGATAGATATAGGAAGACTGATAAGCGAAAGAAGAAGGATAAGGAGTTTTGATGTGGTTTTGCCGGAACAGGCGGGCTACAGGACGGTAAAGTTTAAATTTAACGAAGAAGATACGAAGATAACGAGATATATCGATCCGGCGCCTTTTGTGCCGGGAGTAAAGAGCGACAGGGATAAAAGGTGTAACGAGATACTTAATATACAGGCGATGGGACTTAAAAAGAGGCTTGTCCATACCGGCTGCCGAAACGCGGTTGTGGGAATATCGGGCGGGCTTGATTCCACGCTTGCGCTTTTGGTTACGGCAAAGGCGTTTGATTATGCGGGTATTCCGAGAGAGAATATATGCGCCGTTACGATGCCGTGTTTTGGCACGACGGACAGGACGTACAATAATGCCGTGTCGCTTATAAAGCGCATCGGCGCCGAGTTTAGGGAGATTGACATCAAAGAGTCGGTAAGGGTCCATTTTGCGGATATAGGGCAGGATGAAGCCGCCCACGACGTTACGTACGAGAACAGCCAGGCAAGGGAGCGCACGCAGATACTTATGGATATTGCCAATATGAACAATGCGCTTGTAGTAGGGACCGGGGACATGTCGGAACTTGCGCTCGGCTGGGCTACTTACAACGGGGACCATATGTCCATGTACGGGGTGAACAGTTCGGTGCCGAAAACGCTCGTGCGCTATCTGGTGCTGTATTATGCGGAAACATCGGATGATAATGAGTTAAAGGAAGTTCTTACGGATATACTTGATACGCCGGTAAGCCCGGAACTCCTTCCGGCTTCCCATGGCGAGATATCCCAGAAGACCGAAGATATAGTGGGGCCGTATGAGCTTCATGACTTTTTCCTGTATTATGTAATGAGATTTGGTTTTATGCCGTCAAAAATATATCGTCTCGCAAAACTTGCATTCGCGGATGCTTATGATGACGAAACGATATATAAGTGGCTTAATGTATTTTATAAACGGTTTTTTGCGCAGCAGTTCAAACGCTCCTGCCTGCCCGACGGGCCGAAGGTCGGTTCGGTTGCGCTGTCGCCGAGGGGCGATCTGAGGATGCCGAGCGATGCGTCGGTTTCTTTATGGATCAAAGACCTTGAGTCGGTTAATTTACAGAAGCCCGGCTTATGACTTTATCGATGGCGTCGATAAGGAGCGTCTGTGTATAACGGCTGTTGTCGGATATCTTAAGGTCCTTGGTGCTCTGTTTTTCGAGGATCTGCGTTTCGAGTTCGTTAAGCGCGGGTTCTAAGAGAGGGAACATTGTAGTTACGGCGTCGGAGATATTGACGAGCCTTATTGAAGTTATCCTGTCGGGATCAACGGTTACTTCGAGATTAAGGGCAGTATTATTGAGGGCAAGCTGCGAAGTATATGTACCGGCATTGTATTTTGCCTCGCTTTTATTTGCATCATCGGTATTTTCAGGTTTGAAGATGAACACCAAAAGTACTATAAGAAGTACGGCGAGCCCCGCAAATAATGCTGTATATATTATTTCTTTCATTTGAATTACGACAATTCTTGTTTTTGACATGCCTTTCTGCCTCCAATAGATAGTGCATATATTTATTATTATATTGTTTGCGCCGTTAAAATATGACTATAAAAAGGAGTAATTATGTCTTTACATTGGATATTCGGATGTTCGGGGTCCGGAAAAGACCGGTATCTGTACAATACGATAATCAAACGTTCTAAAGAAGAAGCTTCGGGCAAGTATCTCGTTATTGTCCCGGAGCAGTTCACCATGCAGACGCAGAGGGAGATCGTAATGCTAAGCGATAATAAGGGCGTTATGAATATCGATATACTCAGTTTCATGCGCTTGGCTTACAGGGTGCTTGGTGAGACGCCCGAGTTTAATAAGCCCGTGCTTGCCGACGAGGGCAAGGCGATGGTCATAAGAAGGCTTCTTAGGGAACATGCGGATGAGTGGAAAACTTTCGGGAACAATATCTCAAAGCCGGGTTTTGTCGAGGAGATCAAGTCGGTCATTACGGAGTTTATCCAGTACGGGATAGACGTTGGCGCAGTAGAGGAGTTTAGGGAAAATGCGGCGGGGATGAAGCATCTTTGCGCCAAACTTTATGATTTGGGACTTTTATACGGGTATTATGCCGAGTATATGGAGAGCAGATATATATCGGCGGAGGAGATGCTTAAGCTCCTTGCCGATCATGCGCCCGAGTCTAAGCTTCTTTCGGGAAGCGTTATAGTTCTTTCGGGCTTTACGGGCTTTACGCCGGTACAGTATCTGCTCCTTGAAAAATTATTTGCCGTATGCAAAGACGTGTATATAGCGGTCACGATAGGAAAGGATACGGACCCGTTTGCGCCGTGCGAGAAGCACGATCTGTTCTATATGAGTACGGAATTTATAAGAAAGTGCGCGGATATCGCGGGAAAATGCGGAGTGCATATAGAAGAGCCGGTGTGGACCGGAAAGGATAACGGCAATATCCCGTGGAGGTTTGCGGATAATCCGGAGATGCGACGCCTTGAAAAATATCTTTTCAGGAAAGGATATAAAAAAGATGAAACGTTTGAAAGAAACGGCGCGGTAAGCATATATGAGGCGGGACTTCCGTACGAGGAGGCGGGCTATATTCTTTGGCAGATAAAAAAGCTTGTGCGGGACGAAGGGCTGCGCTACAGGGATATAGCAGTCGTTACAGGCGATATAACGTTATACGGAAGGCTTCTCGGAACGGAGTTTAAGAGAGCCGGGATACCGTATTTTATCGATTATAACAGGAGTATCCTCCATAACAGTTTTGCGGATATGATCCTTTCGCTGCTTGCGCTGTGCGAAAGAGGGTTTGCGCATAATACCGTCGTAAAATTTCTAAGAAACGGCATCGTTAAGGATTATATGGGATTTGACGCGTACGATACGGATATACTGGAAAATTACGCGCGGTTTGCGGGGATACGCGGAAAAAATATATGGAATAAGGAATGGCTGTATACGGGAAAAGAGAATTTTGACATGGAGCGCATCAATGCATACAGAGAGCGAGTAATGGCTGCGCTTCTGCCTTTTTATGAAGATATGGCGGGGGCAAAGACCGTGCTTGAGTATTCAAAGGTCCTGTATTCCTTTATCGCGGAAAATAACATGAGCGAAGCCCTCTCTGACATAGCCGCAAAGTACGGGGAGAGCAAAATGAAGACCGAGGAAAAGGAGTATGACCAGATATACCGTATATTTATAGGGCTTATCGACCAGATGACGCAGCTTATGGGCGATGAAAAGATGAATGTAAAAAGTTACGCCGAACTTTTAAAGACCGGTATAAACGAGGCGTCCGTAGGGGTTGTCCCGATGGGGCTCGATGCGGTGATCGTGGGCGATATAGAAAGGACGAGGCTTAAGGATATCAAAGTATTGTTCTTTGCAGGGGTAAACGACGGCCTGGTGCCGCGCGCGGTAAAGTCGGGCGGTTTTATATCGGATACGGAGCGGGAATATCTTGCGGAGCACGGGGCGGAGCTTGCGCCCGTGGCGAAAGAGCAGGTATTTAACGAAAGGTTCTATCTGTACCTTAACGCGACTAAGCCTTCGGATAAGCTGTATCTGTCCTACAGCTGCAAATCGTGCGGCGGCAAGGATATGAAGCCGTCGTCATTTATAAAGCAGGTTAATGATATCATATGCGGGATAGAAGTAAAGAAAGGTTTTAATAAGTGGGGTATAGAAGGAAAACTTGCAAATGATGAGGGAATGGACTGGTGGCTTGGCGGACTTAGGGAGTGCGTCAGGTCGCAGACGCTGCGTGCGGCGGACGATCCCGAATGGATCAGCCTGCATAAGAGGCTTATGGCCGGGGATAAAAACGAAAGGCTGTTTGAAACGGCGTTTTTTACGGGGGAGTCAAGCTTTATTTCAAAAGAGGTATGCAGCCTTTTGTACGATCACGAGATCATCGCGGGCATAAGCAGGCTTGAGAAATACGGGGCGTGCGCTTTCGCGCATTTTTTGAAGTACGGGCTTAGGCTTAGGGAGCGCCGGGAATATGAGATAAAGCTTCCGGATATCGGAACGGTTTTGCATGATATACTGAAATGTTTTTCGGAACGGCTTGTGCAAAATAACATGAGCTGGAAGGATACCGACGATGCGCTCATAGATGAGTGGTGCGAGGAAATCGGCGACACCGTGTGCGGAAAATATAATAACGGCATATTTTCCGGGACGGCGCGGAATGCGTATATGGCGGAGAGGTTTAAGAGGATATCAAAAAGGACCGTAAAGGCTATAGCGTATCAGATGAAGCAGGGGGATTTTGAGCAGAAGGCTTTCGAGATATCATTCGATAATGTTTCGGATCTTGCGTCGCTTAATTATGATCTTGGAGGCGGCGATATGATGCACCTTACGGGCATAATTGACCGTATAGACGTGTGCGAAGAGGAAGACCGCATATACATAAGGATCGTAGACTACAAATCGGGCAGCCATAAATTTGAATTAAATAAAGTATATCAGGGACTGAGCCTGCAGCTTCCGGCGTATCTTATGGCGGCGGATGAATTGGCGGGCGGAAACATGTCGGGAAAAGAAGTTGTCCCGGCGGGCATGTTTTATATGCCTATAGACGATCCAATGCTTAAGGATGTGAAGGCGGGCAAAAATATAGACGAACTTATGCAGAAGGAATTTACAATGAACGGGCTTATGAACGGGGATGAGCCGGTGCCGGATATAACAAAGGACAAGAACATGAAAAATACGGTCCCGAAGAGGTATTTTGACTACATGTATAAGGCGGTTAAAGATAAGATCATGGAATACGGAAGACGCATACTTGACGGGGATACCGAACTTAAACCGTATAAGCTGGACGCAGTTACATCGTGCGATTACTGCGAGTTTGCCCCGGTATGCGGATTTGATATAAGGATGAAAGACAATTCATACAGAAAGATTGCGAAAGTTTCGGATGAGGATATATGGAGAGAATGGGAGGATAAGTATGGCAGAGTACACGAAACAGCAGAAAAAGGCGATTGACCTGCGGGACAGGAACATACTCGTCTCCGCATCCGCGGGAACGGGAAAGACTGCTGTCCTTACGGAAAGGATACTGCAGCTTATCCTTGATAAAGACGATCCGGCGAATATTGACGAGATGGCAGTGCTGACGTTTACGAACGCCGCGGCTGCGGAGATGAAGCAGCGTATTGAAAAGAAACTTGGCGAAAGGCAGGAAATTGACGATAACGGACATATCAGGCGCCAGATGGCGCTTATACCGCACGCGCAGATAACTACCCTGCACAGTATGTGCATTAATATAATAAAAAATTATTTTTATACCATAGGCATAGATCCCTCCTTCAGGATCGGTGACGATCAGGAAATGGAGCTTATGAGAAGTGAAGTTATGGAGGAGATGCTGGAGGAAAAATACGAAGAAAAAAGTCCTTCATTTATACGTGTGGCGGAAATCTTTGCGTCGGGCAAGTCGGACGATAAAGTGAGCGAAACGATATTTGATATCTATAGGAATTCGGAAAGCCATCCGTGGCCGAAAGAGTGGCTGAACAGGTGCAAAGAAAGTTATTATATAAATTCGGATAAAGACCTTGATGCGTCGGATTGGATCACACAGTCAGGGATAATCGGATATACGAAAGAGATACTTTCGGACGCGGTCAAACGTATTGACGAGGCGATAAGCCTATGCGGGACTGCGGAAGGCTTTGATAAGCTGTATGTGTTTTTGCTCGAGGAAAAAGAAAAGATAGGATGCGTCATAAAATGCGGTACATATTCAGAGTACGGCAGGGGACTTCGCGGACTGACTTTCGCAAGATTCCCAAGTATTTCCGGAGAGGATAAAAAGCCCCTTAAAGATAAGATAAAGGCGCTTCGTGACGCGTGGAAAAAAAATATAGGCGCGGTCATTGATAAGTATTATTACGAGGATGAAGAAGAGATATGCAAAAAAGCCGCGGGGTGCGGAGAAATAATCGGAACGCTCTGCGATATGGCTGCGGAATTCAGGGAGAGGTTCATCAAAGCGAAACGCGAGAATAATGTGATGGACTTTAACGACGCCGAACATTATGCGCTTGAGATACTTACGGATGAAGAAAACGGCGCGGCGCGGGAACTTCGGGAAAAGTACCGTTATATCCTCGTGGACGAGTATCAGGATATCAATGAAGTGCAGGAAACGATAATATCGGAAATATCGCGGGAAAAGGACGGAAAACCGAATATATTTATGGTGGGGGACGTAAAACAGAGCATATATACTTTCAGGCTTGCAAGGCCTGAGATATTTGAGCATAAATGGGAGACGTATACCGATAGCGAAAGCTTAAACCAGAGGGTGACGCTTAAACGCAATTTCAGGAGCAGCCCCGCCATACTTGCAGCGGCTAATTTTATATTTTCCGGGATAATGAAAAAGCAGCTCGGTAATGTAGAATATGATGGATCGCATGAGTTTGAGTATGATAAGCCCGAATCGAAAAAAGATTACGGCGAACCCGCAGAGGTAATATACATATCTGAAGAAGGGCTTAAGGAAACGGAGTATAATAAACGCAGGCTCGAAGCCGTATGCATAGCGGAAAAGATAAAGGAGATTACGGATCCGGATGCGGGCGTCGTCATAAACGATCCGCAGACCGGTGAAAAAAGGACGGCGGGATACGGCGATATCGTCATACTCTTAAGAAGCATGAAAGGATGGTCGGAGGAGTTTGCGGAAACGCTTATGGAACACCAGATCCCCGTGTCCGCAGACGAACATACGGGATATTTTTCCGCAAGGGAGATACAGCTTACGATATCAATGCTTAAGATAATCGACAACCCTCATCAGGATATTGCGCTTACAGCGGTATTGCGGTCGGTATTCGGCGGATTTGATGACGATGAACTTGCGGTGGTAAGGGCTCACAAAAAGAAATGCGATATGTTTGCCGCGCTGTACGCCGCGGCCGAAGAAGGAGAAGGCGCGCTTGGGGATAAATGCAGGGATTTTATCCATATGCTTGAAAGCTTAAGAGATGCTGCGCCGTATATGAGAGTGTATGAGCTTATTGAGAAGATATACGCTATAAACGACTTTTTCCTGAATATGAAAGTAATGCCGCAGGGAGAAAGAAGGACGGGCAACCTGATGATGTTAGCCGATAAGGCGGTGGAGTTTGAGGGAACAGATAAAAGGAGCCTGTTCGATTTCCTGGAATATATAGAAAAAATGAAAAGCGCCGAGGTGGATTTCGGGGAGAACGACGCCGATCCATCGGGAAACGGCGCGGTGCGGATAATGAGCACCCATAAAAGCAAAGGGCTTGAATTCCCGGTAGTATTTGTCGCGGGGATGGGAAAGCAGCCCAATTTCCAGGATATTAGAAAAAATATAGTGATACATTCCGATGCGGGTATAGGGATGTACTTTTTCGATATGGAAAAAAGGGTGAAGTACGGGACGCTTATGAGAAATGCAGTGGCAAGGAGAGTCATAAGCGATATAATAGGCGAAGAACTGCGCATACTCTATGTGGCGGTCACAAGGGCTAAGGATAAACTGATCCTTACCGGGACCGTGCCAGAGCCTTATGCGTTGTTTGAAAAGTGCCGCGCAGGGGAATATTCTTATGTGGATATGACAAAGAACAACACGACTTATTATACTTGGCTTACGCCGTTTTTTATGACGCATCCGTTATGGCCGTTTGGCGGCGGCGAAGGACGCGTTTCGGATGAATGCGCGCCTGTAAAGTTTAGCATATACAGCGCTTCGGACGCCGAAGAAAAGGAACTGGCGCATGTGCTTGGAAATGAAATAATAAAAGAACGCCTCATTCTCGCAGCGAAGGAAGATAAGGATGAAGGAGAGCTTGCTTCATATATGGATAAAGAGGCCGCGTACAGATATCCGTATGAATCCGACATAAAGCTTGTATCGAAGATATCGGTGTCGGAAATAAAGCGGCGGGCCGCAGAGATCGAAGATGAAGAAGCGGTCAAGGTTTCGTGGGAGGAAAATACGGATGCGGAATATGTACCGTGGTTTGCGAAAGAAGACGAGGATGATAAGATAAAGGGCGCGCGCAGGGGAACTATATACCACAGCTTTATGGAGCATATAGATCTTGCCGCTATCGCAAATGAAGACGACATAAAAGCTATGGCGGATGATCTCATCATAAGGGGCGTGCTTCCGGAAAATGTTATAAAAGACAGGATAATATCCGTAAAAAAGATATGGGCATTTTGCGGCAGCGGGCTTGCGAAGCGCATGAAAAAAGCGCAGGAAAACGGGATGTATCATGCGGAACAGCCGTTTGTCATGGGCGTACGCGCAAAAGATATCTATCCTGATACAGACAGCGAAGAAGTGATACTTGTACAGGGGATAATAGACGCGCTTTTTGAAGAGGAGAACGAGATAGTGCTGGTTGACTACAAGACGGACAGGATCCTTCCGGGCGAGGAGGAAAAACTGGCAAAGCGTTATTATGCGCAGATGCTCTGTTATAAAACGGCAATAGAAAAGGCTATGGGGAAAAAAGTAAAAGAGATGATCTTATATTCATTTGCCCTGAATAAGGAAATAAAAATATGAATGAAGAAGATATAATTGTAAAAAGGTTTAAGGAGCTTGCGCTTAAGGCGTATAACGGCGGATATTACACATGCACGGGATTTCTGGGGATTGCAGAGATAAGCCTGCTTAAAGAGCTGTGCGCAAAGGACGCGGACATGAGGGATATCCCGTATACGCTGTATGGCGGGATGCCGGGCTGCGAAAGATGCATGGCGGCGTTTGGGAGCAGGGAGCTTTTCGGATACGATCATGTATTTCCGATAGAGTGCGTTGTAATAAAACCGCGTATGCAAAAATATGCGGACAGGCTTTCGCACAGGGATATACTCGGCGCGGTGCTTAATCTCGGAACGGCGCGGTCCGCTATAGGGGATATTTATATAAGCGACAATACCGCGTATATGTTCTGCGCCGAAAATATGCGGGAATATATAACGGATAATCTTGAGAAGGTAAAGCATACATTTGTAACGTGCGAAATTGCGGACAGCCTTCCGGATATAGAAAGCAGCAGAAAGACTGAGCAGTACCAGGCGGCGTCGGAGAGGATGGACGCGGTTGTATCTAAGGCGTATAAAATGTCAAGAAGCGATGCTCTGGCACTGATCAAAAGCGGGCGCGCGTACATAAACGGGTTTTCGTGTGAAAGCGCGGGGCGCGTCTTAAAAGCAAACGACATCGTAACCGTGCGCGGCTATGGCAGATTTGAGTATATGGGAGTTGCAAAGACGACTGCAAAGGGCAGGCTTATTATTACGGTTAATAAGTGGTGCTAGATAATAAAAGAAGGTATCGTTATGTTAAAAGATATGATTTTAAAAGAGCTTATCGAAAGCGGGGATGAGGCTGTATCGGGACAGTTTGTCGCCGAAAAGTACGGCGTGTCAAGAAACGCCGTGTGGAAGGCGGTTAACAGCCTGAAAGCCGAAGGGTATGTTATATCTTCGGCAACCAATAAAGGCTACAGGCTTGTTTCGGATAATAATATACTGTCGGAACAGGCGATAAGGGCGTGCCTTAAAGGCGATTGCCGCGATATGCCGGTATATGTATACGACAGCATAGATTCGACCAATAACGAGGCTAAAAGGCTTCTTGCGGACAGCAGTGAATCGGGGCATATGCTCATTGCCGCGGAAGAACAGCAAAAGGGGCGCGGAAGGTACGGAAAGAGCTTTTATTCGCCTAAGGGAAGCGGCGTATATATGTCCGTTGTATTTAAGCTGTCCGAAATCATAAGGGAACCTAAGAATTTTACGACGAAAGCAGCCGTGGCGGTTATAAGGGCGGTAAAAAATATCACTGGCACCAAACTGTCGGTAAAGGGAATTAACGATATATATTACAACGGAAAAAAAACGGGAGGAATACTTACCGAGGCCGTGTCGGACCTTGAAACCGGAAGGATTGAACATGTTATAGCGGGAATAGGGATAAATCTTGTTACGGATTCATTTCCGGAGGAGATAAAAAACAGGGCAATATCGCTTAATGAGCCTGCGCTGTCCAAGAATAAGCTTATAGCGCAGATCGTAAACGAGATAATGCCTTTATATGGGGTGGGCGACGATGAAAGCTACATGAGTGAATATGAAGGATATCTGATGTAAGGAGGGTTTACGGTTTATGAGAAAAAGATTATTTGCGTTGTTTCTTAGCTTGTTGATCGCATTAAGCAGTATATGTGTCCCTGAGGGAGCATATGCCGCGCGCAGAGTACGCCTGAATAAAACGAGTCTTAAAATGACCGTGGGAGAGACGTATAAGCTTAAGGTGAAACATTACTCCGGCAGGGTAAAATGGAAAAGCAGCAGGAAAAAAGTTGTAAAGGTATCAAAGAAAGGAAAAGTAAAGGCAAAGAAAGCCGGAAAAGCAAAAGTATCGGCGGTTATAGCCGGCAGGAAACTTAAATGTAAAGTTAGAGTAAGTAAAAAAAGAGCAGAAAATATAGAAACCGCATGGACATCTGCGCCCGCGCAGGAGCCGGCACAGACATTGACGCCAACGCAGACACAGACAAAGGCGCCGACGGAGAGACCGACGAATACAGCGACGCCGACGAAGGCGCCGACACAAAAGCCGACGGCGACACCAACAAAGGCTCCAACGCCGACGCCGGCGAAAGATCCGGCGCAGTATACGCTTAAATTCAGCGCCGATACAGTGTTTACACAGGGGGATGCCTCATATACGATAAACAGCGATGGTTCCGTTACGATAAAGGTGAATAGTCAGTATTCGGGAATATCGTTTGTAGTTCCGTCCGATTTGGCAGACAATAAATTCGATACCGTAACCATTACATATAAGGATGCGCGTAATGTGGGAGACGGGTATGGATGCGGACTATGGAGCAACGCTGACGATAAAGATTCGGAAGAAGTAATAGCATGGGGAGGCTTATTTGTAAATCCTGCGTCAGGTACATATACCGCGTCTGTAAGCGGAAGAGAAACAACAAAAGCGCCGTATGTGAATAAATGCCTTCTGTTCAATAATACCGACAGCAATACGCTTCAGAATGCGCCTGCCGCCGTGACCATAACATCGGTTGTTTTTTCAAATTCAAAGTACGGCGGAAGTATAGCGGATAACGCAGTTGTTGTAAAAGATATTCCTTCTGATTTTAAAGATATGAAAGAAGGGGTACAGTACGGGGAATTTAAAAATATAAGCTATTATTCCGATATAACGAAATCGTACAGAAGCGCAAATGTCGTGCTCCCGCCGGGGTACAGCGCGGCAAAGAAATATCCGGTTGTGTATATGCTGCATGGCATAGGATGCACTAAAGAAATGTTTGGTACGGATATTAGCGGAAGCTCTATTGCCAGAATATTTGCAAACTTACGCGCTGAGGGCAAATGCGAGGATATGATAATAGTATTTCCGGGGATACGCGTATCGGATGAACATGAAAATAATATGCATTCCACTGAGAATTACAAACACTATGATGATTTCAGGGAAGAGCTCATAAATAACCTCATGCCTTATATGGAGAAGAATTTCTCTGTTAAGACAGGGCGTGAAAATACCGGAGTGTGCGGCTGGTCGATGGGCGGAAGGGAAGCTCTTTATATAGGGCTTTCAAGACCCGATCTTTTTGGATATATAGGCGGGTACTGCCCGGCGTACGGACTCCTTCCGTATACCAATCCGGCTGTAGGAAAAAGTGAGGAAGGTCTTCTTACGATCCCGGGAACGGACGGGGAGATAATAACGCTGCCCCAAGAGTATATTGACAACACATTCATCCAGATAGGACATGGGATATATGATAATGTTGTGAATAACGAACCGGTAAGATACCATAACGCTCTTACCGCCGGAGGCGTTCATCATATATATTCGGAGTACTATTCGGGACACTCTGACGGAGTATATGATCCGGGATTCTATAACTTTGCGTTAAACGCATTTAAGCTGATAAAGCCTGAAAGCGGCTCTCTTACCGAGCTTTTTGGCGTAACTATAGATAACACAAGGCTGGAAACGGTTAACGGAAATACATGTACTGTAGATATGCAGTATTTTACCGGAAGCGTATCGGGAGAGTATTTTAACGGCAAAGTGTATAAAGAGGGTTCTGATGTTAAGAAAACCTATGCGGACAAAACGGCGCGTCACTGCGCAAGATATATCCTGTCAGGTACTGACCGTAAAGGAAAGCAATGCAGCATATTTATACAGGACGGCGACGACGGGCTTGTAATGCTTACTGACAGTGAAGAACTTTCATGGATTGAAAAAGCGGATATAAAAAGCGCGGAGAAGACAGGGCCGTACGGGGAAAAGATCATAAGTTATATGTGGGATGAAAACAGTGCCGCAGAGATACTTCCGCCTGAAGTACAAAAGCCTGACGATACAAAAGATTATACGGAGGAGATATTTACATTTTATATTGATATCGGAGAGTCGGAATCGGTAAACGGACATGGCGGAGACGCTGTAATGATACATTTTGGCGGGCGCGGCGAGTGCGATAATTTTAACGGTAAGATAGTTTATGACAGCGCTGACACAAGGCTTAAGTTTCCCGGGCAGGCAGAGATGCTTTCGGCAAGGTATATTTTATCCGGGACGGACGCAAAGGGAAGGCAATGCCATATATATGTCGAAAACAACGGTATAGATGATAACGGTATGGTTACTGAGCCGGTTATAATTACCGACTGCCCTGATTATGCATGGATAGAAAGCGCGCCGCTTCATGGCACGGTAAGCTGGGAAAAAGGATTGACCATACATATATGGACCGTTAAAGAGGCAATGCCGCTTGTGGGGCTTAAGAGCGTTGTTGTGCCCGTGTTTGGCGAAATAGGAAGCTGCATAAATTACAGCCAGTTAAGGCAGGCGGATATACTGGATTATGTAAAAGAGAATTATTCAAGTATATCACTTGAAAACGAGATGAAGCCGGATTCTATTCTTGGAACATGGAACGCCGGATTTATCAGCACGGATGAAGCAAGGAAAAAACCGGAGGATTATGTTATACCTGATGGTTATAAGGAATCAACGGTTCCTAAGCTGCAGTATTCCACGATTGATAATGTGCTCAGGATTGCTAAGGCAAACGGGCTTAAACTTCGCGGACATACATTAGTGTGGCATTCGCAGACTCCTGAATTTTTCTTCAGGAAAGGCTACAGCAGTTCGGGGGAATATGTCGATAAGGAGACAATGGATTTAAGGCTTGAAATGTATATAAGAAGTATCATGCGCCATGTATATACGCTGGATAACGGAGCTTACAGGGATGTTTTATATACGTGGGATGTGGCTAATGAGTACATGCATAATAACGAATACGATCCGGATAGCGGAAAGACCAATGGTAACTGGTCTGCAGTGTACGGTAACCGTTCGGTAATAAAAAACAGGCCGGAGTATATAAAACTGGCGTTTGAGATCGCGTATGACTGCCTTGCCGAATATGGGATAAATGATAAAGTGTCGCTGATCTATAATGATTTTAATACGTATTTTGACTGCGGGGATAACATCATTGAAATGATCAATTATATTAATGAGGAAAAAAAGATATGCGACGGTGTCGGTATGCAGAGCCATCTTGGAGTTACGTTCCCATCGGCCGAGCAGTACCTTAAAACGGCTGAAAAGTTTATTGACGCGGGATTTGAAGTACAGATCACGGAACTTGACATAGGGCTTGATCCAAACGACGTGTGGCAGACATTTGACAGGCAGGCGGAATATGTATCAGAACTTATGAAGGGGCTGATAGATATCCAGAACAGGAAACCGGAAAGCATAACGGGGATTACATGGTGGGGTCTGTACGACGCCGTGTCATGGCGCGGGGGATACAGCAGTTCGGGCAACAGCCACCCGCTTTTGTTCAATGAAAATATGTACGATGCAAAGCCCGCTTATTACAGTTTTATAGAGGCGTTCGGATAAAAAAATCCTATTGATTTTTTATGGAAAAAATAGTATCCTAAGCCTAGTAAGATATATATAGGAGGATACGGAGATGTTTGGAAAACTTATTAATATTCTTAAGGAAAATCCTAAAAAAATAATTTTTCCCGAAGGTACTGACAATAGAATTCTTGAGGCTTCATCGAGGCTTCTTGCAAGTAATTTTTTAAAGCCTATTGTAATAGGCAATGAAGAGGAAGTTTTTGCGGCGGCAGAGAACAGCGGTTTTAATATTAACGGTATTACCGTTATAGATCCTGAAAAGTATGACAGGAAAGAAGAGATGGTGGAGCTGTTTTGTGAACTCAGAAAAAGCAAAGGAGTAACGCCTGACGAAGCAAGGCAGATCCTTAAAAAGTCTAATTATTTTGGAACGATGCTTGTTAAGATGGGAGAAGCGGACGCGCTTCTCGGGGGCGCTACATATTCAACCGCGGATACTGTAAGGCCCGCCCTTCAGCTTATTAAGACGAAGCCGGGAAAAAGCATCGTTTCTTCATGCTTTATACTTGTAAGGGAGCGCGCAACGGGAAATAATGAGGTTATCGCAATGGCAGACTGCGCGATCAATATAAACCCTAATGAGGATGAACTGGTTGAGATATCGCTTGAAGCGATAAACTGCGCAAAAACATTCGGAATAGATCCTAAAGTGGCGTTCCTCAGTTATTCGACGCTTGGTTCCGGAAAAGGCGATACGGTTGACAAGATGCGCAATGCATGCAGGAAGGCGCAGGAGAAGGCGCCTGATATACCAATGGAGGGTGAGATACAGTTCGACGCGGCCGTTGCGCCGAGAGTTGCGCGTTCAAAGTGTCCTGAGTCGGAAGTCGGGGGACATGCGAATACGTTTATATTCCCGGATATAAACGCAGGAAATATAGGCTATAAGATAGCGCAGAGGTTTGGCGGATTTGATGCGTACGGACCAATCCTTCTCGGGCTTAATGCGCCGATTAATGATCTTTCGCGAGGATGCAACGCGGCAGAAGTATATTCAATGGCTATAGTTACTGCGGCGCTTGCATAAAATAAATAATAAATAAAAAGGAGAGGTTGTTATGGAGGCATTAAAAAAGTATGTTGCAGAGTGTATCGGCACGTTTGTGCTGGTGTTTTTCGCATGTGGAACCGCCGCTGTTGTGGGATGTTCCGCATCGGAAGGAACGGGGTATCTGCTGACTGCGCTGGCATTCGGACTTGCTATCGTAGCGATGGCGTATTCTATCGGAAATATTTCGGGATGCCATGTTAATCCGGCGGTTTCAATTGCAATGCTTGTAAGCAAAAAGATGACTGTAACGGATTTTGTGGGATATGTCATAGCCCAGTTTATAGGCGCTATATGCGGCGCGGCTGCTCTTATGGCTTTTGTTGGCAAAGAAAGCGGACTTGGAGCCAATGCGCTTTATAAAGGCGAGATCCTTCCGTCTCTTATTATTGAGATCATATTGACATTCGTATTTGTTATAGTCATTCTTGGAGTTACTTCAAAGACTGAAAACAGCGCCGTATCCGGACTTGTTATCGGTCTGTCGCTTACACTGGTGCATATTCTCGGAATCTCATTTACGGGTACGAGCGTAAATCCGGCAAGGAGTTTCGGACCTGCATTGTTTGTAGGCGGAGATGCGCTGTCAAGCGTATGGGTATTCATTGTGGCTCCGCTTGTAGGCGGCGTGCTCGCAGCGCTTGTTTACATGTTCCTTGCGGGCAAAGAAGATAAATAAGAGGACTGTCGGTTAAACGACAATTAAAAGAATAACAGCCCTGCGGAATAAGAGCCGTTTTTGGTTTGCCGCAGGGTTGTATTTTATTATTATGGAATTATTTTTATATGGACTTTTTCCTGATATCTATGTAAAATCATATATTATGATAAAAGTGTATTTATATGATCTGCATAACCTTGAAAGCGAAGAAGAATATGCGTACAGGATAAGACGGGCGTCGGAAAAAAGACGGCCGGCTTTATCTGCGCGGGAGGATTTAAAAACAAATAAAAAAGCGCTTGTCAATCTGGGGGTATCGGCGGTTCTTGACGAAGCGTTTAAAGAATACGGGATAACCGAAAAAAATGCGGTTTTTGAATATGGCAAGTACGGCAAACCTGCGCTTAAAGATTATCCGGACATTCACTTTAACCTGTCACATTCGGGACGGTATGTGATGTGCGCGGCAGGCGGTGTGCCTGTAGGGGCGGATATACAGAAGAAGCTTGGCGTTAAGGAAGCGGTCGCAAGAAGATATTTTGCCGGGGCGGAATATGAAAGGATACTTGCGTGCGCGGATGAAGCGTCTGCAGAGACTCTTTTTTACAGGTACTGGACGCTTAAGGAAAGTTATGTGAAGGCGCTTGGCGCCGGCATAGGGGATATATTCGGAAAGGCGGAATTCGTATCCGCGGGCGCGGGCGATAATGCGTACGGCGAATATATGACTATAGCATGCGGCGGGAAAGATACGGAATATGTTTTCAGGGAATATGCTGTCCGCGGTTACGGCGCGGCGGTATGCGCGGCGAAAGACGCGGATATATCAGACATAAAATTAATTGGGGGAAGATAATATGGGAAATATTCAGATAAGCATAGGGCAGACGGCAATAAAGGATATGCGGTACAGCAATATGCTTCCGGCTGTTAATTCAAAACCCGTGCGGCTTGAAGTAAAGACCAACGCTAAGGTAAAGCTTAATATGGCGGCGCCGCTGTCGGCGATATTTGAGGTTACGTTTAAAGCGACGGAGCCGGAAGATGAAAGGGTGCATTTTGAGATACAGACGAGCACGCCTGTTACGGTAAGCAGCTATATTGACAATCTTGATAAGGTGCTTCAAAAGGAATATCTGCCGAGTATAATGCTTGCTGTGAATGAAAAGATCCGTATGGTCACGTCAGCGCTCGGGCTTAGCCTAAGGATCCCGAACCTTACTTTTTCGTATGAAAATAAACATCATGACTAATTAATATAACATAAAGCCATTGCATTGTACTTTTTGGTACAATATTATGTACAAAAGCGGTATGAAAAAAGAACAAAGGAGTTTTATTCTATGGGTATTATATTCAACGAAAAGGAACGTATATTTAAACTTGATACTAAAGATACAAGCTACATTATGGGTATTGAGGGCGACTTAGGCCATCTTGTACATATCTACTACGGGAAAAAACTTAAAGGGGATAGTAACCCGTCTTATATCCCGTCGATAAATTTCAGCCACAAAATATGGTTTATGGACGGCTGCGCAATGGAATATCCCGCCGGAGGATGCGGGGATTTCAGGGAACACTGTATTGAAATAAGGACAGAGGACGGCTATACCGCGCTTGAGCCCGTATACGTATCGCATGATATATATAAAGGAAAGCCTTTGCTTCCCGGACTTCCGGCGACATTTGCGGATGAAAGCTGCTGTACGACCCTTGAGATAGTCATGCGGGATGCCTTAGCGGGAGTTGAAGCGGTCCTTCTGTATTCGGTGTTTGAAGATACGGATGCGATTACAAGAAGCGTAAAGATAAGAAATATAGACAGCAGGGATATCATGCTTACGAAAGCGCTGTCAGCCTGTCTTGATATAACGAACGATGATTATGATATTATCACCCTTAACGGCGCGTGGGGAAGGGAAAGGAGCATACAGAGGCAGAAGCTTGGCTACGGAAGGAGCGGGGTTTTCTCTGAAAGAGGGGTATCGGGACACCAGAACCATCCTTTTATCGCGCTTGTTTCAGACAATGCCACACAGAAAACGGGCGATGTATATGCGATGAATTTCGTATATTCGGGCAACTATGAAGCCCAGTGCGAGCGCACCAGCAATGATATGGTGCGTATGGTAATGGGTATTAACCCGTATGATTTTGCATGGAAGCTTTCCGGCGGACAGGAGTTTATCGCTCCGGAAGTTGTTATGGTATATTCAGCGGAGGGACTTGGAAAGATGACGAGGACTTTCCATGACCTGTACAGAAATCATCTTATAAGAGGAAGATATAAGGATATAAAAAGGCCGATACTTATTAACAACTGGGAAGCGACGTATTTTGATTTTGATACCGATAAGCTCCTTGCCATAGCGAAGGAAGCAAAAAAACACGGAATAGAGATGCTTGTTGTTGACGACGGGTGGTTTGGCAACAGGTTTGACGATAACAGGGCGCTTGGCGACTGGGTAGTAAATGAAGAAAAGATAAAGGGCGGACTTAAATACCTTGTTGATGAGGTCAATAAACTTGGAATGAAGTTCGGTATGTGGTTTGAACCCGAAATGGTATGCCCCGATTCGGATCTGTACAGGGCTCATCCGGACTGGGCGTTTCATGTACCGAACAGAGAGGGAGCGCGCGCAAGGAATCAGATGGTGCTCGACATGACAAGAAAAGAAGTCCGCGACTATATATTTGACAGTATGGCGAAGGTGCTAAATTCCGCCAACGTGGAGTATATCAAATGGGATATGAACAGAGCGCTTACCGATGTTGCGAGCCTTTCGCTTCCGGCGGACAGACAGGGCGAGATATACCACAGATACATGCTTGCGGTATATGAACTGCAGGAGAGGATAGTACAGGAATTTCCTCATATCCTTCTTGAGAACTGTTCAAGCGGCGGGGGACGATATG
This sequence comes from uncultured Lachnospiraceae bacterium, assembly GCA_947593975.1. Classification (GTDB taxonomy): domain Bacteria; phylum Bacillota; class Clostridia; order Lachnospirales; family Lachnospiraceae; genus V9D3004. Next base: position 12,656 of record CANQDW010000013.1, on the reverse strand, counting down.
ATCCGGGAATGTTATATTACAGTCCTCAGATATGGTGCTCCGATAATGCAGATGCGATAGACAGGCTTTCCATACAGGAAGGGACCGCGCTTATATATCCTTTGTCCACAATGGGCGCGCATGTTACCGACTGCCCTAACCACAGCGTGGGAAGGACTACTCCGTTTGAGACAAGAGGGATCGTTGCGCTTGCGGGAACATTCGGTTATGAGCTTGACGTTACGAAAATTGACGAAAAGGAAAGAGAGCAGATATCCGAACAGACAAAGATGTTCCATAAATACAACGATCTTGTGAGAAACGGGGATTATTACAGGCTTGCGTCGTATTCGCTTAATCACAGGTATGATTGTTATATGGTTGTATCGAAGGATAAAAAAGAGGCGCTTGTTACATACGTACAGGCAAGAACGGTAGCCGCAATGCCGGATCCGGTAATTAAGCTTGACGGATTGTCGGAAGATATCAGCTACTATGTAGATGAACTGGAAAGGACGATACCCGGCGACGTGCTCATGAATATGGGGCTTTTCGTAAAGTATGAACACGGCGATTATAAGGCTAGGCTGTATCACCTTACGGCAAGATAAAATAATGCGGTCTGCTCCATGCGGCAATGTATGGCGCAGGCCTTTTTATTAGTCTGATGCTCATTTTTTTGATTATAATTGTGACGCATTAGACTTTTTTTTCGTCCTTATATATGAGGAACCGATCACGAAAAAGCAGGGGGAGGTACATGGAAGACAGGCAGATCATAGATCTATATTGGGACCGCAAAGAAGAAGCCATAGAAAAGACTGCGGAAAAATATGGCGGATACTGTTACAGTATCGCTTATGGGATACTGAGGGACAGGCTGGACAGCGAGGAATGTGTTAATGATACATATATGAAGGCGTGGAATGCGATGCCGCCAAAACGTCCGGACAAACTGGCAGCTTTTCTGGGAAAGATAGCGCGCGGCCTTGCGATTGACAGGTGCAGGAATTATACGGCAAAGAAGCGCGGCGGCGGACAGATGGAGCTTGTGTTGGAAGAATTAAACGAATGTATCGGGACGCAAAATGATCCGGAACAGGCTGTAGATGAAATGGTATTTGCGGAGATACTTAATGATTTTGTAGGGGCGCTGCCTATACAGGAAAGAAAGGTTTTTGTACGCAGATACTGGTATATGAGTTCGGTAAAAGAGATCGCGGGCGACTTTGGCTTTACCGAAAGCAAGGTGAAAATGATATTGCTGCGGGCAAGAAACGGGCTTAAAGAAAGGCTTGGGAAGGAAGGTATCATAATATGAAAGGCAAAGATATATTAACATACATGGGATTATTGAAGGATGAATATATCCTGGAGGCAGCAGTTGTTCCGAAACGAAAAAAAGCCGCAAGATACGCGTCGTTTAAGAGATTTGCCGCAGCGGCATGTATTTGCCTTGCAGTCACAGCCGTATTTGCGGGGATAAGACATCTTGCTTTATCAGGCGGGGATTATTCAGATATGGCTTCTGACGGCGCGGCGCCTGAGAGCACATTGAAAGAATATTCCGATAAGGTTAATGCGCTGGGCTATGGTATATTTGGCAGGCTTAAGACAGAAGATGACAATACATTTATTTCCCCAATGAGTATATATATCACCATGGCAATGCTCGTAAACGGAGCGGACGGGGTTTCGCGTGATGAGCTTATGGATACGCTTGGGATTACGGACTATGATGAATGCAGCAGCGTCCTTGCGGAATATATCAGGCAGAGCAGCCGCGCCGATTGCTTTATAGCGGATTCCGTATGGCTTGGAGATAATATGGCAGAGGCGGGCAATATAGAGAAAGATTTTATCTCGCCGCTTAAAAAATATTATAACAGTACGGTGTATGAGAACGTTTTGTTTAACGATAGTACAGCAAAAAAAATGAATGAATGGGTATATGAAAATACCGGCGGGATGATCGAAAAGATAACGGACGGTTTTTTGCCTGATACGATGTTTGCCCTCATTAACGCAATATATTTTGAGGGTGAGTGGAGCAACGCGTTTGATAAGGGGAATACGGTAAAAGAGGAGTTTTTCGGTTCGTCCGGAACGAAGTTTGTCGATATGATGACGTCGTCTGAAGCTAACGATTACAGATATTTTAAAGACGATAGTTTTGCCGGGATTGAACTTGAATATAAGGATACGGATTATGCGATGGATATAATAATGTCTGCGGATAACGGCAAAAGAACGGGCGACGTATGGGATATGTTAAGCGATGAGGGTAGGAGCAGAGTGACAGATAGATTTGCGGAAGCGGAATATGAAAGCATAAGGACGTTAAAGATCCCAAGGCTTGAGCTTGAATACAGGACAGAAGACGGGCTTATTGAGGCTCTTTCGGACATGGGTCTTAGGACTATATTTGACAAGGCTTCCTCCGATCTTTCAAAGATAGGAAAAGACTTAAACGGAGATAACCTGTACGTAAATAAGCTTATACACAAAACCGCATTAAAGGCAGACGAGAAAGGCACCAAAGCTGCGGCAGTGACTTATGCGGGCGAAGATGCAGCGGCGCCGGCTGTCGATGAAACTGCGAAAGATTTTATTGTGGACAGACCGTTTATATTCATTATACGGGACACTATCTCACAAACCGTATTGTTTATCGGTGAGGTCAATAATCTTTAAAAAACCCGGTATTATACGGAATACCGGGTCTTATATTCTTCAAAGTACTTCTTAAATTCAGCGTTGTCTATCTCTTTAATGGAATTATCTTTTAGCGCGTTAAGGTATTCGTGCGTATCAAATACGTCTGACTGAAGCTCTATCATCGCTACGGCGATGTTGGAGCAATAGTCGGCGATCCTCTCATAATTGGTAAGCAGGTCGTTGAATATAAAGCCCTGGTTAAGTGTACAGTGACCTGACTGCACACGGTGGATATGGCGCGTTTTAAGTTCGTAGCACAGATGATCCACAACTTCTTCAAGCGGTTCTACCTTATAGGCTTTGCTCATATCGTTTTCGATATACCCGTCTATGGCAAGATCGAGTATATCGTTTACGGCGCGCTTTAATACTTTGAGTTCACGAACGGCGTCGTTTGAAAACTTGATCTTCTTGTCATGTATCTCATTTGCAAGATCTGCGATATTTACTGCGTGATCGCCTATACGCTCGAAGTCGCCGAGGGTATGAAGTATAAGCGAGACTTCCCTTGTCTGGCTGTCTTTAAGCTCGACTCCCGTGAGTTTTACAAGATATGTACCCAGCTTGTCCTCATATTTGTCGATGATCTCCTCTTTGGCATATACTTTATTATAATGTTTTTTGTCATAGTCGGAAAGGAGCGATATTGAACGCGCTATATTCTTGCGGGCTTTCTTAGCCATTGAACACACAGCCTGACGGCTCTGTTCTATGGCAAGCGCAGGGTGCGCGATAAAACGCTCTTCAAGCTGGTCGATTTCCTGGATATCTTCGAGTTCTTCCGGATTCTCTTTGAACAGGAAACACACGAGCTGTTCGAGTTTCCCTATGAACGGGCTCAGAACAAGCATGGTCGCGGTACGGAATATTGTATTGATCAAGGCGATCGATACGGGGCCCATAGTCATATCCATAAAGCCAAAATGTACAAATGCATTGACCGTATAGAATATAGCCGCCCATATTATCGTGCCGAACAGATCGTTAAACAGATATATGAAAGCAGTCCTTTTTCCGTTTGTGTTGGTTCCGACTGCCGAAAGCAGCACAGGCGCCGAAGCTCCGATGCCCATACCCATGATGATAGGAAGCGCGGTAGAAAAGTTAATGGCTCCGGTCATCGAAAGGGCCTGAAGTATTCCGACTGAAGCGGAAGCGCTTTGGAGGACTGCGGTTATAAGGATACCTATAAGGATTCCGAGAAGCGGATTGGAGAACGCGGTAAGAGTGCCCATAAATGCTTCGCTGTCTTTAAGCGGAGAAACGGCGGCGCTCATATTCTGCATACCGAACATAAGGACAGCGAAACCGAGGAATATGTTTCCGAGGTGGCGCATCGTCATCTTGCTGCATACCATTCTCAGTATTATGCCGACGATGGCTATAATAGCGGAAAGTGTTGCGGTTGAAAGGATGCTTGCAACGCCGCTTGCATCGTTATTGATATAAGACAGGCACAATATCCAGCCGGTTATGCTCGTTCCTATATTCGCGCCCATGATTATTCCTATTGCCTGGGCAACTTTCATCATTCCGGCGTTTACAAAACCGACAACCATGACTGTTGTAGCGGAAGAACTCTGGATAACTGCAGTGACGGCGGTACCGAGAAGTATTCCCTTTAAGGGGTTGTTGGTAAGTTTCCAAAGTATAATTTCCAGTTTGTTGCCGGCAACCATTTTAAGCCCGTCGCCCATTAAGGACATTCCGAACAAAAACAGGGCAACGCCTCCAAGTAAAGAAATCACATTAGATATTCCCATATATATTTTACCTCCAATTCCAATAATAACAGATTTGATATAAATGTAAAGTCGTTAAATGTAGAAAAGGATACCAAATAATACCGATATTATAAAAAAATAACCCATACCAATTATTTTATAATACAATTTTAATGGTAAATTAGTAAATATACGTTAAAATTAAAATGCTTATGTGTATATTTTGACTACCAAATGTGAGAAGAAGGCATAAAAAATGAAACTGATGTTGGAGTACATGAGACCCTATAAGGGTAAAGTGGCGCTTACGGTATTCCTTAAATTCGCTGCCGTAATTTTCGAGCTTCTGATACCGTACATGCTGGAATACATGATCGATGAGGCTGCGCCGAAAAGGCAGATAATACACGTTATAATAGCGGGATTTATCATGGTGCTGCTTGCGATTGTCGTACGCGCGATGAACGTTGCCGCAAACCGTATGGCTACGCTTACCGCAAGGGATTCGATATATACGCTTAGACGGGATCTTTTCAAAAAGACAATATATCTTAAGGGAGCGGATTTTGATGAGATCACTCTCCCGTCGCTTATTTCAAGGATGACGTCTGATTCTTACAATGTACAGAGTTTTATAGGAATGATACAGCGAATAGGAGTGCGCGCGCCGATAATGCTTACCGGAGGACTTTTGGTAGCGGGGATAATGGAGATACGGCTGTCGGTTGTGCTTTTGTGCATGATACCTGTCATGATGTTTGTTACCGTATTCGTTTCGTCAAGGGGTATTCCGGTATTCAGGAACGTCCAGGCAAAACTCGACGATGTTGTAAGGGTTCTTAGGGAAAATATAACCGGAGTCAGGATAATCCGGGCTCTTTCAAAATCAGAATATGAAAAAAAGCGGTTTTTTAACGCAAATAAAAACCTTACTGACGCGGATATACGCGCCGGGATGATGATGGCTCTGCCGAACCCTCTTATGAACCTGCTGTTAAATATAGGCTTTACGCTGATAGTAGTTATAGGCGCATACAGGGTTAACGCGGGTGATATGAAGCCGGGCGTGATACTTGCGTTCCTTACATATTTCAATATGATACTCCAGGCTGTTATGGGTATCAACCGTATATTTATACAATATTCAAAGGCGGGAGCTTCGGCGGACAGGATAGCTCTTGTACTTGAAGTGCCCGAAGATGAACGAAAGACGGACGGCGCGTATGGAAGCGGGGAGTATGACGGCGATACGGTTATTGAATTTGATAACGTAAGCTTCTGCTACGATAAAAACAGCGCCGAAAGCCTTAAGAATATAAGTTTTAAAGTTAAAAAAGGCGAATCGCTTGGGATCATCGGTTCTACGGGCTGCGGAAAAACTACGCTGCTCAACCTTTTGCTTGCATTTTATGACGTAAGCGCAGGAACCATAAGACTGCACGGAAAAGATATAAGGAACATGTCGTTACATGATATAAGAAGAAAGTTCGGGATAGTTTTTCAAAACGACACGATATTTAACGATACCGTATATGAAAATATCAATTTCGGACGGGGCATAAGCCGGGATAAGGCGAAAGAAGCCGCACAAACCGCTATGATAGGATCGTTTGACATGGATTATCCCGTTGCGATAAAGGGAATGAACTTAAGCGGGGGACAGAGGCAGAGGCTCCTTATTGCGAGAGCCCTTGCGGGGGATTCGGAAATCATAGTTTTTGACGATTCCTCAAGCGCGCTTGATTATAAAACCGATGCGGTAATAAGGAATAATATCAGGGAAAAATACCGTGACAGCATAAGGATCACGGTTGCGCAGAGGGTAAGTTCAGTTAAGGATATGACTAATATACTCGTGCTTGAAGAGGGAGAGATGATAGGATTCGGAACCCACGAATCGCTCCTTAAAGAGTGTGAAGTATATAAAGATATATACATGTCTCAGATGGGCGCATTTGAATAACAGAAAGAGGTGAAGGCGCATGCCGCCATTCAGCACGAAAACCGATAAGCCTAAAGACGCGAGGGGAACGGTAAGGCGTATCATAAAGTACATATTGAAATATAAGGCGCTTACCGCGGCGGCGATATTCCTTTCGGTATTTTCCAATATATTTGCCCTGCTCGGGCCAAAACTTTCCGGAAACGCAATAGACGTGATAGCAGCGGGAAAAGGGCTTGTGGATTTTAAAAAAGTCTATTATTATGCGGGACTTATGATATTATTTTACATATTGTCGGTAATAATGTCCTATGTCCTTTCGTCGGTTATGATCATCATAGGACGCCGCATAGCAAAGCAGATGCGGACGGAGGTATTTGAGAAGCTTACCCGTATTCCCGTGGGATATTACGATACCAATCAGACGGGCGATATAATAAGCAGGGTCTCTTATGATATTGACGTGATCAATACGTCGCTTTCCGCCGATGTGGTGCAGATAGTTTCGAGTTTTATTACGGTTGTATGCTCGTTCGGAATGATGATCTACATAAGCCCGGTGCTGGTTATAAGCACTCTCATTACGATTCCGTTTTCAATCATATATACGAGGTATATGACAAAGAAGACGAGGCCGTTATTTGCAAAACGTTCCAAAAAGTACGGCGAGCTTAACGGTTTTACGGAGGAGATGTTTTCCGGGCATAAGACAATACAGGCGTACGCGAACGAGGAAGGCGTGATAGAGGGATTTGATAATATCAATACCGGCGCGGCCGATGCGTTCTATGACGCCGATTATTACGGAACTATCATCGGTCCGGGAGTGGGATTTATCAATAACCTGTCGCTTGCGCTTGTAGCGATAAGCGGAGCATTTTTCTATCTGTACAATATGGTTTCAATAGGGCAGATATCGTCGTTTGTTTTGTATTCGAGGAAGTTTTCGGGGCCTATCAACGAGATCGCGAATATGTATAACGAACTTATGTCGGCGCTTGCAGCCGCGGAAAGGGTATTTAAGCTGCTTTCCGAAAAAGAGGAGTCGGCGGATATGGAAGGCGCGGCCACGCTTTGCGATATAAAGGGCGAAGTATGCGTAAAAAATGTTACATTTGGATATGATAAGAAAAAGCCTGTACTTAAGGATATGAATATAACCGCGAAACCGGGAAACGTCATAGCGATAGTCGGAGCGACCGGCGCGGGAAAGACAACGATCATCAATCTCCTTATGAGGTTCTACGACGTGGATAAAGGAGCTATTCTTATCGACGGAAAAGATATAAGGGAAGTTACGAGGGAATCGCTTAGGAGAGCGTATGTAATGGTGCTCCAGGACACATGGGTTTTTACCGGTACGATAAAAGAAAACATCGCGTACGCAAAGGAGAACGCTTCCGATGAGGAAGTGATACGGGCGGCGAAAGCGGCGAAGCTCCATTCTTATATCATGAGCCAGCCCAAGGGTTATGATACGGTCATTACGGAAGACGGACATAATATATCAAAAGGGCAGAAGCAGCTCATTACGATTGCAAGGGCAATGCTTGCGGACGCTTCGATGCTTATACTTGACGAGGCGACTTCCAATGTGGATACGAGAACCGAAAAGGCTATATCGGAAGCAATGATCGCGCTTATGAAAGGACGTACATGTTTTGTTATCGCGCACAGGCTCTCAACGATAAGGGGCGCAGACTGTATACTGGTCGTAAATAACGGCGCCATAGAAGAGCTTGGAACGCATGATTCTCTTATAAAACAGCGAGGTTTATACTATAATATGTATATGTCGCAGTATGATTGATGTTTTAGACACAAAAATGACATGATTTTATTAAAAAATATGCGTGGATAATGGATAAAATATCCATTATAATACGTATTGTATATTTTTTATGTAGAGGAGTGGCTCCATGGCTATAAGACCGTTGATTGAGAAAATTAAGCGCAGTTTTCTGTATACTAAAGCAATTACGTATCTTGATGAGGATTATCTTGACAGCCGTTTTCAGCGTTATCTCAGGAAAATAACCGAAGATAACAGGATCGCGTTCACGGACACCATTGAAGATATGGCGAATATCCATGTAAAGACGCTTGCAAGGGAGTGCGTTATTAACGAGCTTGCAGAATCAGGTGAATACAATCTGAAAAACATTCTTATTGTCAAAAATCCATACGGGTATGTGCCTCTTTCCGCGATGGCTATATTTAATACCGATAAGCCTATGAGCGCAGAGGTATGGGTGGAGAGCAGTGAAGACACTGTTGTTAAAGGAGAACTTCCTCCGGCAACAAATCACAGGATACCTATAGTCGGTATGTTCGCAGGAATATCAAATAAAGTCCATATAGTGCTGTCATCCGGGAAAAAGCAGGTAAAACATCTGCGCTTTGAGATACAGACGGAACCGCTTCCGGAAGATATGAAGAAAACCGCAAAGGTATTTTTGAAAAAGGGAGAACCCGCGTACCCGTTTTATTATATCTCGGGCGTGGACATGTGGTTCCCTACAATAATAGATTCCAAAGGAAACATAAGATATTATATTAAAAAGCCAAGTAAGAACTACGGCGTATTCCATCTGTCGGACGGATTGTTCCTTCATATGGACAGAGGCGTTTTGAGACCGGGGTTCGGCGTGCCGCATTCTACGGTCGCATATGAGAATGATTTGTGGGGCAGGGTAAGGCGTACCCTTCATGTAAAGAACGCGCTTCACCATGACGTATATGAGATGGGCCCTCACGGAAATATCCTCATTGCAACAAGCTCGCTCGTAAAATATTGCGAAGATGTTGTTGCGGAACTTGACAGGGTAACGGGCAAGATCGTAAAGAAAGTTGAAATGGACGATATTATCACGGAACCGTCCGTTAAGGACAGCGCGGACTGGGCGCATATGAATACCGTATCGTACCAGAAGCAGGATAACTGCGTACTTGTATGCCTGAGAAACCTTCACAGCGTGCTTAAGATAAACTGGGCGGACGGAAAGCTCATATGGATACTCGGCGATCCGTTTTTCTGGAAAGGCACAACCATGGAACCATACGTGCTTAAGCCGGAACATGATGATATCAAATGGTTCTATCAGGCGCATGCAAGCTATCAGGTGGACAGAAAGCCTGACGACGACCCGGATGTATCCCGGATAATGCTGTACGACAACCATTATCAGAGCAGGAGGCAGACGGATAATTTTGATAATGACGATTGTTCATACGGAAACATATATTTTATAAACGAAAAGACAAAGACCGTAAGGCTTCATAAAAGATTTGTCAGCGAAAAATCTACAGTCCGTTCCAACGCGGTATTTTCAAGGGAAAAGGACCGCCTGCTTATGATGAGCGGCTGCCTGGATAAAAAATATAAGAAAATGCCCGCGCTTATATACGATTATTCGTATTCGGACGGCGAGCTTGAGTATCTTATAGGAGTAAAGAATAAGTTTTACAGAGCTTATCCGTTTGAATTTAACTTTAATTCGCTTGCGGAAAAGATAAGTACCGATCCGGTTATGTTCGGAGAGGTTGAATATCCCGAAGAAACAGATCCTATAGACGTCTCCGGAGCAGAAGATGTGCCGCCGAGGCCAGAAGGCGCGACCAGAATGGCTAAACGTGAAGGAAAGATGAAGACGCGCAAGCAAAAAGAGATAGAATTTGAACGTATGCTTGCCGGCAGGAAATGGGAAGACCTTGACCACACAGAGCGGATCGCAAGAGCGGACTTTAAAGTGTTCGGCAATATATTATATATGTACGGCGTGGATCATATAATATCGCATCTGTACTTTGTCGGAAATGATAATACGTATGTTGTGGATTATACGGGAACGGTACAGGAAGTGCTCGCAATAACTTACAATTATGGATATTATATGACTATTGGTATTGACAGACTAAAAAAAGACAGATATCATCTCTATATACGGTGTCTTGGAAAATTATATGACACGGGAAAAGAATTTGAGATTAACGATCAGGAGGAGAATGATGAGTAATTTATCACAGCTTGACAGGCTGGAGGCGGAAGCGATATATATCATGCGTGAAGTTGCCGCCGAATGTGAGAAGCCTGTAATGCTCTATTCCATTGGAAAAGACAGTTCGGTAATGCTTAGGCTTGCGCAGAAGGCATTTTATCCGGAAAAGCCGCCGTTCCCGCTTATGCACATCGATACTACCTGGAAATTTCATGAAATGATCGAATTTCGTGACAAGATGGCTAAGGAAACGGGAATGGAATTGATAGTATATACCAACGAAGAGGGTGTAAAGAAGGGGATCAATCCTTTTGACCACGGTTCGATATATACTGACGTTATGAAAACGCAGGCTCTTAAACAGGCGCTTGATAAATACGGATTTACGGCTGCGTTTGGCGGAGGAAGGCGCGACGAAGAAAAGTCACGCGCGAAAGAAAGGATATTCTCATTCCGCAACAGCGAACATGCATGGGAACCTAAGAACCAGAGGCCCGAGATGTGGAAGCTGTATAACGCACAGATAATAAAAGGCGAGAGCATAAGGGTATTTCCGCTTTCCAACTGGACAGAGAGGGATATATGGCAGTATATAGAACGTGAAAATATACCTATCGTTCCCCTGTATTTTGCGAAGGAAAGGCCGGTCGTATACCGCGACGGCAATATAATCATGGTAGACGACGACAGGATGAAGCTGCGTGAGGGCGAAAAGATCGAGATGAAAAAAGTACGTTTCCGTACGCTCGGCTGCTATCCTCTTACAGGCGGAATCGAATCGGATGCGGAGACCCTTCCCGAGATAATAGAAGAAACGCTCAGCGCAGTATCCTCTGAAAGGACAAGCAGGGTTATAGATTATGAGGGAGCTGCAAGTATGGAAAGAAGAAAAAGGGAGGGATACTTCTAATGAAAAGCCTTCTTAAATTTATTACGTGCGGAAGTGTTGACGACGGAAAATCAACGCTTATAGGACACATGCTTTATGATGCAAAGCTTATATTTGCAGATCAGAAAAAAGCGCTTGAAATGGACAGTAAAATAGGCAGCAACGACGGTGAGCCGGACTATTCGCTCCTTTTAGACGGACTTATGGCGGAGCGTGAACAGGGCATTACCATTGATGTTGCATACAGATATTTTACAACTGAAAAGAGAAGTTTTATTGTTGCGGATACGCCGGGCCATGAAGAGTATACGAGGAATATGGCTGTAGGCGCATCTTTTGCGGAACTTGCGATACTGCTTACGGACGCTTCAAAGGGAGTCCTTATACAGACCAGAAGGCATCTTAGGATATGCGCCCTTATGGGAATCAAGCATTTCGTATTCGTTATCAATAAGATGGATATCGTTAATTATGATAAGCGCGTATACGACAAGATCAAAGCTGATATAATGGAGCTTATGAAAGATATAGATTCGGAAAGCATATATGTTATCCCGGTATCGGCTACGAAGGGCGATAACATTACCGAAAAGTCGGATAAGACGCCTTGGTACGACGGCGTTCCGCTTCTTTCATATCTTGAGGATATCGATACGGAGAAAGAAAATACGGATAAAGATTTTGTTATGCCGATACAGAGAGTGTGCAGGCCTGATTATAAGTTCAGGGGATTCCAGGGTCAGATCGAAGAAGGCTCGGTAAAACCAGGCGATAAGGTAAAGTCGCTTCCAAGCGGTGAAACGGCCGTTGTAAAAGAAGTGTACGTATGCGATAAGAAGGTTGAGGAAGCCGTAAGCGGACAGCCTGTAACGCTCGTGATCGACAGGGAAATGGATATATCAAGAGGATGCGTCCTTGTAAATAACGAAGATAAAGCCGTAGTTGCAAACCTGTTTCGGAGCCAGGTCCTTTGGATGGACGATACCGAGCTTCAGACAGGAAAGAGCTATTATCTTAAACTCGGAACCAAAAAGATACTTGCTTCGGTAACGAGAGTATGCCACAGCATAGATATCAATTCGGGCAAGCGCAAGACGTGCGAAACATTAAAGAAGAACGAGATAGGCGTATGCGAGATCATGACCGCGGATAAGATAGTGATGTCGTCGTTTGCAAAGATCAATTCTCTGGGATGTTTCATACTTATTGACAGCGAGACCAATATGACTTCAGCCTGCGGAGTTGTGAAGCGTGAACTTAAGCGTGAAGATAATGTCGTATGGCAGAACATGGATATCACGAGAAAGATACGTGAACAGGAACTCGGACAGGAAGCCAAGACCATATGGTTTACGGGACTTAGCGGCGCAGGCAAATCAACGCTTGCAAACGCGCTTGAGAAGAGG
>CANQDW010000012.1 GCA_947593975.1 uncultured Lachnospiraceae bacterium | reverse complement strand
TCTTTGTCGCAGTCCTGGATGATAACGTCAAATCCTACTACGTCTCCGACTTTCTTTTCTGACTGGAATGGGATCTTGAATTCTACCGCATATCCTGTCTCCGTAAATACATATGCTGTCTCGATTCCTGCGTATGCTGCTTTTGCATCGTCAGAACCGCCTGCTATGCCGTCTGTCATTGCCGGCTGTACTGCTCCCTCTTCATTCTTCGTAAGTCCTGTCAGACGATACTGGAATGCGTCAGGATTCTTTGTCCAGTCGTTTGCAACAAATTCTTCAGCCGCATTATTCTCATCAAGGAAGAACTCAACGCCGTCGCGCTCATGGTCTCCTCTTCCCTCTGACGTTGCATCGATCTCAGGATCTGTTACATTTACGAATCCGTATATAGCGTCTTTATTCCATGCGATCTTTGCAGTTCCTGTCGTATCCTGCTCTTTATCTTTTCCTGCCTGCATAACTCTTGTATTTACAGGGATCTCAGGAACATTTGCATATGCTTCGTCTGCAGCGCCGTCAATAACGATCTCTGCGTCATCTGCTATCTGTGCAGCTTCAAGTCCGGGTTCTTCTGTAGGTCCCGGTTCATCTTCTCCCGGCTCTTTGCCCGGATCAACATATTCAACCGGATCATATACGGTAATTACAACAGATTTGATAACTACATTGCCGATCATTCCGTTGTAGCTTGGAGCCTTGATCATGATCGCATCAGCGATTCCACGAGGCTCATAAGTCTCTATAACGGTACCGTCTGCATCAGTGATCTCCGTTGCTTTCTCTCCGCCGTCAGCTATAAGCGTAAAGTTCGTAGTGAACTCTCCGTTTTCATCTGTCTGTCCTGCAAGCCACTCTTTAGTGATATCTCCTACTATCTGATTTGACTGTGTAATAGGATGATCTCCCTTAAGTTTTCCGCCATACGTATCTGTCAGCCACATTCTGAATACTACTGCGGAATCATCTTCTCCCTCACCCGGAGTATAAGTACCCTTAACCTGTACTTCAGCTTTTTCGCCATTAAGTACGGTCCTTCCTTCTGGGAAGTATACGGTAAGGTTATTTGCCGTGTTGCAGTATATCCACTTATTCTCATCATCAATCCTTGACTCTGTATTCATTGCAGCATACTCATCATTGTCTTTGAACTGATCAGGTTTTTCCATATTGCAGTGTTCGCTGTCCAAAACAAGCTCTATTACTTTAGCTTCTCTCTTGATTATATACTGGCAGTCGCCAAATACTGCAGTGCTGTCATATGGGATAGCGTCTCCTGCTGCCGGATTGGCAAACAGGTTCCATGTACCGTTTCTTTCTCCGCCTGAAGCGTCATTGATCTGAACTTCAACTCCCACAAACTGATTCTCAACCGGAACGTCGTTTAAAGGAATCGCGAACTCACATGCATATCCTGTATCTGTTTTTGATACTGCAGACTGGATCTCTCCTCCGTTCCAATATGTCTTATCGGTAAGCGATCCGATCGGGTCTGCATCTGCCGCAGGCTGAGGATTACATACAAGACGATACTGGAATTCATTGTTCTTTCCATAATCCTGCTTATAGTCATGCTCATCAAAGAAGATCTCAACCGAATCCTGGTTATATGTAGCTTCATTACCAAAATCAAGTTCAGGATCATCTGCAGTTACAAGGATGTAGAAATACTTATCCGTCCATAACATCTTAGCTGCGCCGTTGCTTGTCTGCGCTGTCTTTGTGTCTGCATCTGCCGTCCAATTCTTTATAGGCATAGCCTCGGCAAAATCCCATGCCGGGTCAACAGTACCGTCGATAGTTATGTCTTTGCTTATCTTTGCGATCTGCGCGTCAGGTGACGGAACCGGTGTTGCCGTAGGCGTCGGGCTTGGCGTAGGCGTAGGCTGTTTGGTAGGTGCATCCGTTGCAGGCGCCGGTGTATTTCCTCCGTTAGGATCAGTACTTGGAACAGGCGTGCCTGATGAAGACGGCTGGTTCGTCTGTGTTGGTACCGAACCGGTTACGGTAACTTTACATACAAGTTTAGTCTTTTTCTTTCCTTTCTTATATGTAGCCGTGATCTTAGCTTTACCCGCTGCTTTTCCCACAACGGTAGCAGATGCTTTCTTTCCTTTGGTAACCTTCTTTGCAATTGAAGCAACCGAAGCCTTGCTTGACTTCCATTTTACCTTTGTTGACTTCTTTGCATTCTTAAGCTTAATCTTTACTTTCTGACCTACAGATATCTTTGCGGTCTTTCTTGAAAGCTTAAGCTTCTTTGCCGCATCTGATGATGTGGCGGGTGCAACTGTAATAACCATTGCAGCGGCAAGTACAATTGCAGTGAGCTGTTTAATCTTTCTCATTTTTTTCCCTCCTAAAATTGTTTACGCTAACAGATATATACGATATACTTTTAACATATATCGTATAGTAACATATCTATTTTAAACAAAATCATAAAATAAATCAATCATTTTATTTACAAATGCTAAAAAAACGTCTATTATATTGCCAATGAAAAATAAAATATGTATGCGGGAGGATAAAAATGGCAAATTCTAATATCACTGAAAAGGCCTTGGCGCAAAGCTTAAAAGAATTGGGATCGCAAAAAATCCTGGACAAGATCACCGTTTCCGACATAACCGGTCACTGCGGAGTGAACCGTCAGACTTTCTATTATCATTTTAACGACAAATACGAATTGCTCAACTGGATATATACACAGGAACTGTTTATCCCCCTGACATCCGATATAAATTTTGAAAACTGGGGCGACAAACTGATAGAACTGTTCAGATATATGAAACAGCAGAAGAAATTTTTTATGAACACGATCAAGTCCTCCAATAATTTTTTTGCGGAATACCTTGAGAAAGTCCTGACCGAATTGTTCTATAAGGCGATCCAGGATCAGGATATGTACAATTACCTTGAAGAAAAAGAAAAAAATATATACGCCAAACTGCTTGCCTACGGGCTTACGGGAATAATCACGGACTGGACGTTAGAAGGCATGAAGGAAGATGAAACCGAAGTTGCGCATATACTCCAGAAAATGGCTTTCTTTCATCACACTACCCACATTACTGACTAAATATTGTACAAACTTTAGAATGCTATACAATTTATTACAAGTGTATAAAAATCATACTCATGTAATAAATTGTATAGTGTTTTTTATTTGTCCGAATGTATACTGTATTAGTAAGCTGCAATAAAAAATAAGGGAGTGTATACATTATGAAAAAGCATATTCATAAGAGCATAAGCCTGATACTGACAGTATCTATGCTAAGTTTCTGTCTGGCAGGCTGCAAAGCTGCAACAGACAACGATGAAAACACATCTGCGGACACATCGTCAGATGCCACGGACACGAAAACTTTACCTGCCGCAGGGGCAAAAAGCGCGGCGGATGCAGAAAAAGACGAAACTGTTTACGTAGAAATGGCGCCCGACGGCACGGTTACGAAAACTACGGTAAGCAACGTTTTAAAAATCTCCGGAAAAGACAACATAAGCGATTACTCCACTTTGGATAACATTACGAACATAAGCGGAGACGAAGCCTTCTCACAGGATTCAAACGGAGATATCATATGGGAAAACAAAGGAGAGGACATCTCCTATCAGGGCACTACGACAAAATCTGCCCCTATAGACATTAAGATCACTTATTATCTGGATAATAAAGAAATAAGCCCGGATGAACTGGCAGGAAAAAGCGGCAAAGTAAAGATCGTTTATGATTATACCAACAACTCAGAACAGGAAAACAACCGTTTCATACCGTTCATTGTAACTACCGGCATGGTTTTAAATGAAGATCATTTTTCAAATGTACAGGCGGAGAACGGAAAAATAATCGAACATAACGGTTCGGACATCGTTATCGGTTATGCGGTTCCGGGACTTAAGGATGAGATGCGCAGCCTGATCGCAAACGCGGACAATTATATAGAAGATATAGATATTCCCGAATCTTTTACCGTTACTGCGGATGTTAGTGATTTTACAATGGATATGACTCTTACCGCCGCTGTTTCAGATATCGGGGACTTTGACCCGGGCGAAGCGTTCGACCTTTCGGATACCGAAGATCAGATGGATGAGCTTCAGGACGGCGCAGACAAGCTGGCGGACGGTTCCGGCGACTTAAACGACGGGGCAAAAAAACTTGTTAAAGGTTCGGATAAGATAAACTCTGGAGCAAAGGATCTGTCCGGCTACACGTCACAGCTTGCGGCAGGGACAAAGAAATTAAACATCAACTATGCTGCATTTAATAAGGCCATTTTAGACGGTTTAAAGACAGCGGACTCGGGTGTGAAAGAACTTTATACAGGTTCAAAAGAAGTTGAAAAAGGCGCTTCCGACCTTGATACCGGCGCAGGCGCCCTGGATACGGGCGCCCAGAAATTAAAAGACGGCGCAGACAGCCTCGATAAGGGAGCAAAGACCCTTGCCGCAGGTATCACGCAGGCAAAGGCAGCTTTTGAAGATTCAGAAGAAAGCAAAGGACTTGTATCCGGCGGGGCAGACCTGTATGAAGGAACAAAAAATGCAAATACAGGCGTAAAACAGGTAGTACAGTCAATGCAGGGAACACCAGAAGCTATTCAGGCAAGTATCGACAGCATCATCACAAACCTTGCGCCATTCGGAATCGATTCGGTGCAGCAGTTAGACGCCACGGTATCCGCGGTCAACGACGCCGTTAAGAATTCCGGCGCATCCCTTGATCTGACAATCGCCGGCACTGCTCTTAAGACCACGGATAATTATTATTCATTATTAAACGCATACTACAGCGTGCATACGCTGGAGCAGGTTAAAGCTCAGCTAAGCGAACAGATCCAGGCAAGCGAACAGGATATCACCTCACTGCTTTCGGGGATGAATTCTCTTGAAAGCGGCGCGCAGACGCTAAGCGGCGGCATAAATAAGCTTTATGAAGGAGTAAAACAGCTCGATACCGGCGCAAAAGATCTTACAGCCGGAACCGGCACGCTCTCACTTGGAGCTATCGATCTTAAAAAAGGAACCGCAGATCTTAAGGGCGGCACGGCAAAGCTCTCTAAAGGGGCATCGACCCTTTCACAGGGAATAGGCACGCTTTCTGCCGGAACCAAAACATTAAATACAAAAGTCGGCGCCGCAAGCCCGAAACTAAAAAGCGGCATATCTGAAATCAACGACGCCGCAAAGGCAATAAGCAAAGGCGCAGGTACGCTTTCAGACGGAACGCAGACCTTAAACGACGGAATCATTACGCTGGCGGACGGCACAAAGGAACTTAAAGACGGCGCGGTCAAATTAAACGACGAGGGCATAAGCAAGATCACGGATATCTTTGGCAAAGACGCAAAAGACGCCGTTGATGCAGTCGAAGATACGCTAAACGTCGGCAAAGAGTACAATTCTTTCAGCGGCATTGCAGACGGCATGAACGGCGAAGTTAAATTTATATTTAAGACCGAAGAAATAAATTAAAGGAGCTGGTAGAATATGAAAAAATTCGGACAATTTATTGTTAAAGCCAGATACGCCATACTGATCATCGGCATCCTTCTACTGATTCCTTCGGCTATCGGCTATTTCAGCACAAGGGTTAATTACGATCTGCTGTATTATCTTCCCGACGGGATAGATACTATGACCGGACAGGACATTCTCCTTAACGACTTTGGCTCGGGAGCCTTTGGGCTGGTATTCGTAGACGGCCTGACAGATAAACAGACGGCGGACTTAAAAGCCGATATAGAGAATGTAGAGCATGTAAGCAAAGTTTTGTGGTACGACAGCTTTGCGGATCTTAACATGCCGAAAAGCATGCTCCCTGATAAGATATACGACGCCTTTAATAAAGACGGCGCAACTATAATGATGGTAATATTCAACGATACAAGCTCCGGCGACGGCACAATGGAAGCAATAGAAAACATACGCAGCGTAACAAACCATAAATGCATGATAAGCGGTATTTCCGCTATCGTTACAGACACGAAAAACCTTGCGGAGAGCGAAACCGTAATATACGTGGGGATAGCCGTTGCGCTTTCTATCATAATACTTTCCATACTTATGGACTCGTGGGTTATCTCACTGTTCTTTCTTCTAAGCATAGGAATGGCAATTGTATATAACCTCGGAAGCAATATATTTATGGGTGAGATCTCATATATCACAAAAGCTCTTGCGGCGGTACTGCAGTTAGGCGTTACAATGGATTATTCAATCTTTTTGTGGCACAGTTACCAGGAACAGCTTGAGATTATGCCAAACGATAATAAAAACGCAATGGCAAACGCGATTACAGCCACAATATCGTCGGTAGTCGGAAGTTCCATTACAACAGTGGCAGGTTTCATCGCGCTCTGCTTCATGAGTTTTACATTGGGGCTTGACCTCGGCGTCGTAATGGCAAAAGGCGTTATACTTGGAGTTATCTCCTGCGTAACGATACTTCCGTCAATGATCCTTGTATGCGACAAAATGATCGAAAAGACAAAACACAGGCCGCTGCTTCCGGAATTTAAGAAAATACCGAGATTCATCACAAAACATTATGCGGTATTTATCATAATATTTTTAATACTGCTTTTCCCGGCAATATACGGACAGGGCAATACAAACGTTTATTACGACCTTACGCTAAGCCTTCCCGAAAATCTTGAAAGCGTCAGGGCGCAGAAAGAAATAGCTGATAAATTCGACTTAGGCTCGGCAAACATCATACTCGTAGATTCCCAAACTCCCGATAAAGACGTTTCCCGGCTCCTTGATGAACTAAAGGATATAGACGGGATCCAGTATGCGCTTGGCCTTCAGACAGTACTTGACGGCAGTATCCCGGACTCATTCATTCCAAAAGATGTGACAAGCGAATTAAAAAATGATAATTATGAAATGCTCGTGTTCATGTCGGAATACAAAACCGGCTCCGACGAAGCAAATGCGCAGTGCAGCGCCGTAGAAAACATTATTAAAAAATATGACAAAAACGGTATGCTCGTTGGCGAGGCGGCGTGTACAAGGGATCTGATAAAGATAACCAATAAGGACTTTGCGGTAGTAAGCTTTGTTTCAATATTCTTAATATTTATAATCATTGCGCTTGTATTCAAATCGGCCGTACTTCCTGTAATTTTGGTTGCCGTTATTGAATTTGCGATTTTTATAAATATGGGCATCCCGTTCTATACGGGAACCACTCTCCCGTTTATCGCATCGATCGTCATCGGAACGATACAGCTTGGAGCGACCGTAGACTATGCAATCCTTATGACTAACAGATACAGGCTTGAGCGTTCGCTTGGAAAGGATAAAAAACAGGCGGCTCAGGATGCTCTTACGGCGTCCATGAAATCCGTAATAGTAAGCGCATGTACATTCTTTGGAGCTACTTTCGGAGTAGGCATATACTCAAGCATTGACATGATAAGTTCCCTTTGCCTTCTTATGGCAAGAGGCGCTATCGTAAGCATGTTCTGCGTAATATGTATCCTCCCCGCAATGTATATTCTGTTTGATAAGCTTATAGTTAAGGGAAGCTTCCGATTCCTTACAACAAAACATTAAAAGGATAAAAACATAGTTTAGCGCCGGCATTTTATACAGCAATGCAGTATGCTGTTTATAAAATGCCGGCGCTGTTAATATGATCACATTACAATGATATCCGCTTCGCAGTCGGAAACTGCCCTGTCGTTTTCCATAGTAACCGTTATCGTTCTTTCATACCTGCCGTTACTGTTATATATTACGACTTCTTTTTTCATCCCGTTATAAGGCCTGTATACTTTAAGCGTAAGCCCCGACATATAATCATAGTCCGGCCTATCGTCACGTCCGCCTTCGGGTATGACGGCGCCTTCCCTAACAAAACACGGCATCGTAAGATATCCAATGTCCGTAAATTTATACCATTTTCCGCCCGGATATACTTTATTATCAAAATAACCGGTCCATACCCCTTCCGGGAGATATACGTCCGCTTCTTTTTCCGCGCTGAACACAGGCGCCGCAAGTATATCGGGTCCGAACATATACTGGCAGTCCAGATACGCGCACGTCTTATCGTCTGTAAATTCCAGCACCATGCTCCTCATAAGCGGTATGCCCGTTTTTGCCGCCATACACGCATGGGAGTATATATACGGCATAAGACGGTTCTTGAGCTTTGCAAAAAATGACGCCGTCCTTACCGCCTCTTCGCCATAATTCCACGGCACGCGGTACGACATGCTTCCGTGCATACGCGAATGTGATGACATAAGCCCGAAAGCAGTCCATCTTTTATAAACATCATCCGTTGATGTATCTTCAAAGCCGCCTATATCATGACTCCAGAAACTAAAACCGGACATTGTAAGGGATAATCCTCCCCTTAAGCTGTCCGCCATCGATTCATAATCCGCCGTGCAGTCTCCGCCCCAGTGAACCGGGAACTTCTGACCCCCTGCGGAAGAACTCCTTGCAAATAATACCGCTTCGCCATCTCCGCGCTTTCTTTTGATCAGTTCAAATACGGCCTCATTGTACATATAAGAATAATAATTATGCATAAGGCGCGGATCCGAACCGTCATAATACATCACGCCGTCTGTAGGGATCCTCTCCCCGAAATCCGTCTTAAAGCAGTCTATACCCATATCCAGAAGCTTTTCAAGTTCGCCCTGATACCATGCTTTTGCATCCGGATTGGTAAAGTCAACTATCGCCATTCCCGACTGCCACATATCCCACTGCCATACATCGCCGTTTGTTTTCTTAATAAAATATCCTTTTTCGCAGCCCGCTGCAAACAGTTCCGAATTCTGCGCGATATACGGATTGATCCATACGCATATATGCAGTCCTTCCTGTTTTATACGCCTTATCATGCCTTCGGGATCCGAAAATACATCCCTGTCCCATATGAAATTACACCACTTCATGCCTTTCATCCAAAAGCAGTCAAAGTGAAACACACTGAGCGGAATATCCCTTTCTTTCATACCGTTTATGAAACTCATTACGGTATTCTCGTCATAATCCGTAGTAAACGAAGTTGAAAGCCACAAACCGAACGTCCATGCCGGAAGCACGGGCGGTCTTCCTGTCATTCCGGTATATTTATGAAGGACGTCTTTCATACGCCCGTATTCGTTATCTTCTCCGCATATCACAAAAAATTCGAGTTCCTCGCCCTCCGCGCTAAACGACGCCTTACGTACATACTCGCTTCCTATCTCATATTCAACAGGTCCCGTATTATTTACAAATACGCCGTATCCTCTGTCGGACATAAAGAACGGGACGTTGATATAGGTCTGTTCCGTTGAGGTGCCGCCGTCTTTATTGCACATCTGCACGGACTGCCCGTTTTTTACAAGTTCCCCGAATCTTTCCCCGAGTCCGTATATATGCTCGCCTACAGACAGATTGACCGCAGCCGTCATATAATTTACGGAAACGCCTGTCTTTTCAAGAGTACCGTTACTCTGTATATATGCGATATCTTTTGCGGCAATATTCGTCAGATATCTGCCGCCGCCGTAAAATCCAAATGTAAGCGACTCATCGATCCTAAGTTCCGCCCTGCCGCTCTTTATAATGATATCATTTCCTTCGTTACGCATATCAAGCGGCGGAGCATCATCTGTATTTAAAACGAAACGGGGTCCTCTGCAAACCCCGCCTTCAAAATGCGACAAGCTTATTTTAAACACTCCTTCCGCAGGAGCGCTTACCTTTATCGTAATGACCACTCCGCCAAGCGTACATCCCCTGTTATATACAACATAAGACGGAGCATACATCCTTAATGTATGTCCGTCATCACATATTTCCGAATCATATACAGCCGTCGGAGAATGGCTTGTTATGCCTGCTTTTTTCATCCAGCATCCGTCAGAAAATTTCATCCCTCATCCTTCTTTTCAAAATATGCATAGCGGGCATAAGGTCCTTCTTTAAGCACAGCCTTGTAACGATTAACCGCTCCGTATACGAACCATGCCGCGAACAACCCGCAGACAAGCATAAAAATATTATATATCAAAGTTGCCGTGCCTTTGCTTACAAGTCCGAGTTCATCGCCGGAAAGTTCTGAAAACAGCATTGTCAGGAATGAAAATACAACATTTATCCCGGCGCATATTGCAGCTGCCAGCCATTTTTTATTCCTTATGATCCCTTCATATATAAGCGTGACAAATGCAATTTCTATGATTATAACAAATATGATATTTATCCCTTCAAACAAAACGTCTGCGACTCCTGCGGAAGTTATAGGCTGTATGATCTTATCTATATCGGCGTCGGCAGCGTTTGCGTTTAACGACTTCAGGTATTCGGTAAGTTTAGAAACTCCGTCCGGTTTATTTATCGTATTGGCATACTTTATATAAGTGACATATGAACCGATTATGCTCATTACCTGAATGGCTGCAAATCCCAGGCCTGAACACGCTGCGCGGTACAAAGACGGCGTGCGCTTATTCATAAGCCATACGCACCACAGTCTTGCAAGCGCGCTCAAAACGCTTAAAAGGACCGCCGTAATGAGCAGGTATACCACATAATATTTATCGTTATTATATATCGTCATAAACCCTGTATATTTTGTAAGGATAAACAGTATCGGCAGCGGGAGCAGAAACTGCGACCAAAAATAGGCCAGCACGCCAAGTCCCAGAGAACCGAACAGCCCCGTTTCTTTTTTTCTTGCAGCCAGAAATATCACAATAAACGGAACGAGTATGCCTGCTGCCGCCAGTATTATCGTTACAAACATTGATATGATCACGGAATTACTTACCATTACAATACTCCTGTTTCATAATATATCAGTCAGCAAGACCAAACGCATCGTGTACAGAGACAAGCGCTCTCTCAGAATATTTCTCATCTATAAGCACTGTAACCCTTATCTCTGAAGTCGATATCTGCATTATATTGATGTTGGCGTCATATATCGCTTCAAACATCTTGGACGCAACGCCCGGATTGCTCATCATTCCCGCGCCTACTATAGACACTTTCGCCACGTCCCTTGTCACGCTAAGTTCCTGGTACTCCAGGCTCTTTCCTTCATGCCTCTTGATCGTATCGATCGCGGTATCCGTCATATCCTCGGTTACCGTAAAACTGATATCCTTGGTTCCGTCCCTTCCTACCGACTGCAGGATCATATCTACGTTTACATTATGATTTGCAAGATGATGGAACAGCTTAAATGCTATTCCCGGTTTATCCTTAAGTCCAAGTACTGCGATCTGTGTTACATTTTTATCACAGGCAACGCCGCTAACAAGCATCTTTTCCATTTTTACATCCTCCTTAACAATGGTTCCTTCATTTTCATTAAGACTTGAACGCACAACAAGCTGCACGCCATATTTTTTTGCCATTTCCACAGAACGGTTATGGAGCACTCCGGCGCCAAAACTTGCAAGCTCTAACATCTCGTCGTAAGTTATCTCGTCCATCTTGCGCGCATTTTTAACTATACGCGGGTCTGCGGTAAATACTCCGTCCACATCGGTATATATCTCGCACGCATCGGCATGGAGCGCTGCCGCAAGCGCTACGGCGGTTGTGTCCGAACCTCCGCGTCCAAGCGTAGTATAATCATTATACTGGTTAATCCCCTGGAATCCCGTTACAAGCACGATCTTATTGTTGGAAAGCTCATATCTTATCCTTTCCGTATCAATCCTTTTCAGACGCGCATTGCCATATACGGCAGTCGTATTCATCGGCACCTGAAACGCATTCAGCGATATTGCCGGCACTCCAAGTTCGGCAATAGCCATGGCTGCAAGCGCAACCGACGTCTGTTCACCTGTCGTAAAGAGCATATCCATTTCTCTCTTTGGCGGATTAGGGGTTATCTCTTTCGCCATACCTATAAGTACATCTGTCTGTTTTCCCATTGCCGACAGCACAACAACAACCTGATTACCCTTCTTATATTCCTCTATACAGCGTCTTGCGACATTGTATATCCTGTCTTTGTCGGCAACAGATGTGCCGCCGAACTTCTTAACTACAAGCATAACTGCCTCCTATTACTAAAATATCTTCTTAATCCAACTATATAGTAAATCATTCCATAAGGATTATGTCAAGCTATAAATACGCCGTCCTACCCAAGGAAATACTTCATAAGCCTGTATCCCTCTTCAAAATATCTGCCCGTCTTCTTTGCGTCTTTTTCACAATAATCCAAGCCGCCTTCCTTAATATCTGTACTGTCATACAGCATATACGGTATCGGATCCGACGTATGCGTCCGTACCCTTATCGGCGTAGGATGATCCGGAAGCACCAACATCCTGAAATCCTCGCCGGAACTTTCAAGCGTTTCAAATACAGGCGCGATTATTCTCTTGTCAAGATACTGTATCGCTTTGATCTTACGTTCTATGCTTCCCTGGTGTCCCATCTCATCCGGGGCTTCAAGGTGTATATAAGCAAAATCAAAACCGTCCTTAAGAAGCGCGTCGGTACATGCCTTTGCTTTGCCCTCATAATTGGTTTCAAGCGTTCCGTCCGCGCCTTTTACATTTATATTGGTCATTCCCGTGCCTGCCGCAAGGCCTTTAAGCAGGTCTACCGCAGATATCATCACGCCTTTTTTATGATATTTGCCTTCAAATGAATCAAGTTCGGGTCTTGTTCCAGCTCCCCAGAACCATATCGAGTTCGCCTTATTAAGCCCTCTGTTCTTTCTGGCAATATTGACAGGATGATCATTCAGCACCTCATAGGAACATTTCATAAATTCCCGCAGCCTGCCGTCTTTGGGAAGATATCCGCCTATAACCTTCCCAAGGATGTCATGCGGCGGCGTAAGCTCCGCCACTTTGCCATTTTTCCATATTGTCAGGTGCCTGTAGCTTATACCTGTATAAAACTTATATTCATCGTCTTCAAATTCTTCTTTTATCGCTTTTATAAGCTCTGCCGCTTCTTCTGTAGATATTTCACCCGAGCTGTGGTCTATTATCGTTTTATCCTCATAACGGGGCTCGTCGTCAGATACTGTCACGATATTGCACCTTATCGCAATATCGGTATCTTCCATTGGCACTCCTATGCTGAGCGCCTCTAAAGGCGACCTTCCCGTATAATATATTTTGGGGTCATATCCTAAAACTGCGAGATTGGCAGTATCGCTTCCCGGTTTCATCCCCTTCGGTATCATTTCCGCAAGTCCGATCTCAGACATTTTTGAAATCTTATCCATCATAGGAGTATCGGCAGCCTCAAGAGGCGTCTTTCCGCCAAGTTCCTCTATAGGCTCATCTGCCATACCGTCTCCCAGAACAACAACATACTTCATTCTTCTCTGTCCCTTCTGAAATATTTACCGGAAATCAGTACGGATCATACCTATAATTCCCGGAAGCCTGCTTTGCGCATCCTTGTATGCTTTCTCCGTCATTACCTCCGTAATAAATGCATACTCGCCCGAAATGCCGGCATCTATCATCTCAAGTTTTCCAAATACCGCCTCTGCTTTTTCAAGTATTCCTTCAGAATCTTTTATACGCACAAAGAATCTGTGCTCTGCATTATCAAACGGCAGTATCTCCTGCTTTTCTGCGCTCCATATTGTCATTATGCTCTTGCCTTTATGCTTTACCGCATCAATAACATCCGCTACGACAGCGCTTGCCGTAGGAAGCTTTCCCGCTCCCTTTCCGTAAAACATAACGTCTCCGAGCATATTGCCGCGCACATATATCCCGTTAAACACGTCGTCAACCGAATAAAGCGGATGCGTTGATTTTATCATTACCGGAGCAACCATTGCAGACACCTTTCCGTCTTCCATCCTGCTTGTTCCGAAAAGTTTCACGGCTGCATTTATTTTTGCCGCATATTTGAAATCTTCCGCGGTTATTTTTGTTATCCCCTCTGTATATATGTCCTCGAAATCAACCTGACGTCCATAAGCAAGCGACGTAAGTATGGCAATCTTCCTGCAGGAATCATACCCTTCCACATCTGCCTCGGGATTGCGCTCCGCATATCCAAGCTCCTGAGCTTTATGCAGCACATCCGAGAAATCAGAGCCTTCATCTCGCATCTTTGTAAGTATATAATTGGTAGTTCCGTTAAGTATTCCTGTGATCTCTTCGATCTCGTCTGCCGTAAGAGACTGGTTGAGCGGTCTTATTATAGGTATTCCGCCGCCTACGCTTGCCTCAAACAGGAAATTGATATTGTTCTTTTTCGCAATCGCAAGAAGCTCCGGTCCGTATTTCGCAACCAGTTCTTTATTAGAGGTGCACACGCTTTTGCCTTCACAAAGGCATGCCTTAACAAACTGATACGCCGGATTCAGCCCGCCCATAGTCTCAACAACGATGTCTATCTCCGGGTCATTTTTTATAATCTCAAAATCCTTAACAAGTCTGTCTTCTATAACCGAGCCCGGAAAATCACGCAGATCCAGCACATATTTTATATCTACCGGTTCGCCGGCTCTCTTTTTTATGGACTCACTGTTGGTAAGAAGCACTTCAACTACTCCTGAACCTACCGTTCCATATCCCATTACTGCAATTTTACTCATTGTGTATACCTCCAATATCTATTTTGTATTGATCCATTTCAGGTATGCATTGATAAATATGTCTATATCCCCGTCAAGCACCGCGCTTACATTACCTGTTTCTTCGTTAGTCCTGTGGTCTTTAACCATTGTATAAGGCTGCATTACGTAAGAACGTATCTGGTTTCCCCAGCCGATTTCCGTCACATCCCCGCGTATGTCATTCTGCAGCGCCTGATTTTCCTCCTGTTTCAGTATATAAAGTTTTGCTTTCAGCATCTGCATTGCTTTATCTTTATTCATATGCTGCGAACGCTCATTTTGGCATTGCACGACTATACCCGTAGGAAAATGCGTGATCCTTATCGCCGACGAAGTCTTATTGATGTGCTGACCTCCCGCTCCGCTTGAACGGTATGTGTCAATCCTTATATCCTCATCCGCGATCTCAATATCAAGATCCTCCTCTATATCGGGCATTACATCACACGAAACAAAGGACGTCTGTCTTTTTCCCGCCGCATTAAACGGCGATATCCTTACAAGCCTGTGAACGCCTTTTTCAGATTTGAGATAACCGTATGCGTTATCCCCGTTTATCTGAAGCGTTATAGATTTGATGCCTGCTTCGTCGCCGTCAAGCGAATCCAGTACCGACACTGAGAATCCTCTCTTGTCAGCCCATCTCTGGTACATCCTGCAAAGCATTCCGGCCCAGTCGCAGCTTTCGGTTCCGCCCGCTCCCGCATGAAGCGTGAGTATCGCATTATTGCTGTCATACTCGCCTGACATAAGCGTCGTAAGCCTCATATTCAGGAAATCTTCTATAAAAGAATCAAGCTCTTCTTCCACTTCGCTTATAAGTGATTCGTCCTCTTCCTCATAGCCCATTTCAATAAGCGTTTCTATATCCTCAAAACGCTGCTTAAGCTTACTGTATCCGTCTACAACCGCCTGCAGGGATTTGAGTTCCTTCATACATTCCTGCGATTTCTTCGGGTCGTTCCAGAAGCCTTCCTCTCCGATAATAAGTTCAAGTTCTTCGATCCTCAATTTTTTGCCTGCGAGGTCAAAGTGAATCCCCCACTTCTAATAATGGCTCCCTATAACTGTTAAGCTTAACTTTCATATTATCCAGTTCTACCATTTGATCACTTCCTTACTTTTTTATGATTAATATTAAATCTATGCCCTTTTTCCGCAGCACTGCTTATATTTGCGTCCGCTTCCGCAAGGGCACGGATCATTAGGCTGTATCTTCTTTCCTGTACGCCTTACCGGTCCTTTTTTAGCCGAATCATCCCTGTTGGTTCCCGTAACCTTTGCAACTTCCTCACGTTCTACCTTCTGCTCGATCTGAACGTGCATGAGAGCCCTTACGGTATCTTCCCTTATTGCATCGGTCATTGCTTCAAACATATCAAATCCCTGGAATTTATACTCCAAAAGCGGATCTTTCTGTCCCAGCGACTGAAGCCCTATTCCCTGTCTTAACTGGTCCATGTCGTCGATATGGTCCATCCACTTTCTGTCGATAACCTTAAGGAGGATAACCCTCTCTATTTCACGGATCTGTTCAGGCTCCGGAAATTCTGCTTCCTTTGCCTCATAAAGTTTGAACGCTTCTTCCTTAAGCCTCTGCATAAGGCCTTTCTTTCCAAGTCCCTCCATATCCTCTTTTGAGAATATGACAGGTTTAACAGGTATGATCGGTATAAGCATATCGTTAAGTTCCTTAAGATCCCAGTTTTCAGCCATCTGGTCATCGCCTATAACGGTATTTACCGTACTCTCAACGATCTCGGATATCATATTGTATATGGTATCCCTCATGCTTTCCCCGTCGAGTACCCTTCTTCTTTCTTTATATATGATCTCTCTCTGGTCGTTATTTACCTGGTCATACTCAAGAAGGTTCTTACGTATTCCGTAGTTATTGCTCTCTATCTTCTTCTGCGCCCTTTCTATGGCGTTGCTGAGCGACTTGTGATGAAGCTGTTCTCCCTCGCCTATTCCAAGCGAATTAAAGAGTCCCATAAGCCTTTCCGAACCAAACAGGCGCATAAGATCGTCTTCAAGCGATATATAAAACTTGGATTCGCCCGGGTCTCCCTGCCTTCCGGCACGTCCTCTGAGCTGGTTGTCTATACGCCTGGACTCATGCCTTTCGGTACCTATGATCTTTAGTCCGCCAAGTTCCGTAACTCCTTCGCCAAGCTTAATATCGGTACCACGTCCGGCCATGTTCGTAGCAATGGTAACTACTCCCATCTGACCTGCATCCGCTACGATCTCCGCCTCAAGTTCATGGAATTTGGCGTTCAGCACTTTATGCGGAACACCTTTCTTCTTAAGGAGATTACTAAGCTCCTCCGAAGCTTCTATCGTTATCGTACCGACAAGCACAGGCTGTCCTCTCTTGTGCGACTCGCATATCTCATTTACAACCGCGTTAAGTTTTTCACGTCTTGTCTTAAATACCGCGTCGTCATGGTCGATTCGCGCTACCGGAAGATTGGTCGGGACTTCTACTACATCCATGCCGTATATCTCACGGAATTCCTTTTCCTCGGTCACGGCGGTTCCCGTCATTCCGCTCTTCTTATCATATTTGTTGAAGAAGTTCTGGAAGGTGATCGTGGCAAGCGTCTTGCTCTCCCTCTTAACCTTAACATGCTCCTTAGCCTCTATAGCCTGATGGAGTCCGTCCGAGAAACGCCTTCCCGGCATGATACGTCCCGTGAACTCATCTACAATAAGCACCTCGTCATCTTTGACAACATAATCCTTATCCCTGAACATAAGATTATGCGCCCTGAGGGCAAGATCCATATTGTGCTGTATCTCAAGATTTTCAGGATCCGCAAGGTTGGTTATCCCGAAAAATTTCTCAACTCTTTTAACGCCCTGTTCGGTAAGCGTAACTATCTTTTCCTTCTCGTTGACTACAAAATCGCCTGTCTCATTATCATCTTCACCCATCATGTAGTCCATCTTCGTCATTTCTTTTGCAGTTCCGCGTTCAAGCTGCTTTGCAAGTATATCGCACGCCTCATACAGACGTGTTGATTTGCCGCTCTGACCCGATATTATAAGAGGCGTCCTCGCCTCGTCAATAAGAACCGAGTCTACCTCGTCGATAATAGCATAATGAAGCCCTCTCTGCACAAGTTTTTCCTTATATATAACCATGTTATCACGAAGATAATCGAAACCGAACTCATTATTGGTTCCGTAAGTTATATCACAGCTATATGATTCCCTTCGCGTGTCATTATCCATATCGCTTAATATAACGCCTACGGACAATCCAAGGAATTCATGTATCTTTCCCATCCATTCCGCGTCACGCTTTGCCAGGTAATCGTTTACCGTAACTATATGCACGCCTTTTTCTTCGAGCGCATTAAGATATGAAGGAAGAGTTGCAACAAGCGTCTTTCCTTCACCGGTCCTCATCTCGGTTATCCTTCCCTGATGAAGGATAACGCCGCCGATAAGCTGCACCCTGAAATGTCTCATATCAAGGACTCGCTTTGATGCTTCCCTGACTGCCGCATATGCCTCAGGAAGGATATCGTCAAGCGTCTCGCCCTCTTTCAGCCTCTTTTTAAATTCATCAGTTTTGGCGCGGAGCTGTTCGTCGCTAAGCGCCTCATATTCCGGTTCCAGGCTTTCAATACGGTCTACTATAGGCAGAACTCTCTTTACTTCTCTTTCACTATGGCTTTTAAATAATTTACTTAACTGCATTATATATACTCTCCTGTTAATTAATCATATAACAATAACAATTATTGTACCATTAGAACTGACTAAATTCAACTTATTTATTAAATACCGCAAAAAACCGCAGTGATATGTGCACCACTGCGGTCTTTACTAACAGACACTTCAGGAAATATCATAAAATAATTAAAATTCAGGCTCGATCAGCCCGTATGTATTGCCTTTTCTCTTATATACAACGTTTACCTCGTCGGTATACGCATTCCTGAATACGAAGAAATTATGTCCCAAAAGCTCCATCTGCACGCACGCTTCTTCCGCATCCATCGGCTTAACGGCAAATCTCTTGGTCCTTATTATCTTGATCTCCTCATCATCCTCGTCCACATCCTCGTCAATAAAGGATTTGTTCAGGCTGACTGCCGTCTGGCGCTTTTCAATAAGCTTGGTCTTATATCTTCTTAACTGTCTTTCAATAATCTCCTCAACCAGGTCTATTGAAACATACATATCGCTGCTTTCCTGCTCCGCGCGTACAATGTTGCCCTTCATCGGAATAGTAACCTCTATTTTCTGACGTTCCTTTTCTGTACTGAGAGTAACATGTATTTCGGTATCCTCTGTAAAATATTTTTCAAGTTTGCCAATTTTCTCATTGACAGCCGATCTGAGGCCCTCTGTCACATCAATATTTTTTCCGCTTATAATAAACTTCATTGCTTACATCCTCCTTAAGCATATTGAACATAAACCCTGCGTTTATGTTCTGATTTAATTATACCATGTTTTCCTTTTTTTACAAGAAAAAAATACTTATTTTACAATCACGTTATTTGTTCGTTAATTCTGACTATTGTTATATAATGTCACTACAATTCAAATGTCAAGAGTTTTTGTTTTTTTATTATTTTTTATTTTTTGTTTATGAAAATGTTTGTTTTACAAACTACTACACGGGTCTACGTAAACAGTGAATAACGTGGATAACTTCGTGAATAACTATAAATCTGCCTTAATTTTGTCAAGTCTTACCGTGGATAACTTTTTGGGAAACATACATTCTGTATACGCGGTCCAAATTATTTCCATAAAATGTTATTTCGTGGAAATAATTTACCAAAAATATTATTTTTAATAAAATTTACAAATTTTGGCTTTTTATGAATTGTCGCACTATTTACACAAATATTGATAATGAATAGATTATTCATCCGTTTATTATCCAGTATATCAATCCGAGTACCCAGCTTGTGCACATTCCGTACAGTATCACGGGGCCTGCTATGGTAAATATCTTGCATCCTATTCCAAATATCTGCCCTTCCTTTTTAAATTCTATTGCCGGAGACGCAACAGAATTGGCAAATCCCGTGATCGGAACCAGTACCCCTGCACCCGCGAATTTGGCAATTTTATTAAATATTCCCAATCCGGTAAGAACCACGCTTATCAATATGAGCGATAATGTAGTATACGTTCCCGCCATTTTTTCATCGTTCCCCATGCTCATATACCACGCTGTAAGTGCCTGTCCGGCTAAACATACCGCGCCTCCGGAAACAAAGGCTTTAAGCAGGTTCTTTAACCAGCTGTGCTTCTTCGTGATACCGCTTACATAGGAATTATATTTCTTTTCACGCAGTTTCTGGTCTTTTTCATTAATGACGTCTTTTATAGTTTCCTTATTATTCATACAGCATCCGTCTTCCTTTCATTCATGTCCACCCGAATATAAATTGTATCAGAGAGCCGACAGCTTTCCCCGCCGCCACGGACAGCACAAGTATCGGCAGCCCTTCAATAAGCTTTATCCTTGCCACGAGGATCGGAAATACCTTAAGCACTTCCGCAAGCGCTATCGCAAGGCTTCCTACAAATATCCCCGAAAAGGCTCCGAACAATACGAGACCGGCTCCGTAAAGCGGAAGCCTTACATTGTATATAAATAAAATATTTCCTATCGCGCCGCCCAGTATAACAGCATTTTCATATATGCTTATATACGCCGATGTGTGCGTTCTGTCTGCCATTCTTGTAAATATCCCGATCATAACTATAAAAGCAAACGTTCCCGCCGCCACCATTGTACCTGCGCACAGCCCGATAATGCACATCGCCACGCCATTAAGAAACATCTATCGTCTTGCCCTCCCTCGAAGCATCTTCTATGAGCGCCTGATTTACCTGTTTTTCATAATTTCTCATCTCTACATGTATGGGCGTCGGGTCAACCGTAAGTTTCTTTCGCGAGAAATGGTTGAAGAACACCACGATGCCTACTGCAATACCTATGCAATATGAAAATTCAAGTATCGTCGGCGCGCCTGATTTTTCCACGCCGGTAAACCACCTGTATATATTATCGAAAAGGTCCCCGACGCTTACATCCAGATTAAAAGTCATAATGGTAAATGCCGAACCGATAAATGCGACAAGCGAGACAAACACAACTTTTGCATATTCATACCCTTTATTCTTAGCCTCTTTTTTCTTTATATTCCTGTCTTCTTCGGCAACATACTCTATAACAAAATCGGATTCTCCTTCATTTACTACCGTAATGTCAGGCCTCTTGCGGTGTATAAGCTCAATTACCGCAAGGACGGTCATTGCATATATGCCGCTTTCGCTTCCGGTAATGGTTAAAACCATACAGTTTGACAGTTCCTTTTTAATGTCATGATTGGTACAGTGCAGGCTTGCTATATCGGAAAGCAGCACTTTTTTCTTATTTACTTTTACATTCTGATCTATTTTAATATAAAGTTCAGCGCTCATATACTCTCTCCAGACGCAGCTCGGAAGATATCAGTACTCCTTTATTTATGATGTCGGTATCTTTTTGCCAGTAAAAATACATAACAATTGCCGCGGCAGCAAATGCCGCAACCATAAAAATAGCAAGTGCCTTTTTCATTGCCGCATTACCTCCTGATAAAAGATTGCAGGAATTATTATGCTCTTATATTTATTTTTTTATTCACAAGCGGCTTTTTTTCTCATTTTCATTAAAACACGTTTTTCAAGCCTCGACACCTGAACCTGGCTTATTCCGAGCACGGCCGCAACCTGCGACTGGGTTTTGTCCTGGTAATACCTTAGCTCAATAAGCCTCCTTTCATCTTCAGGCAGTTCCGAAAGAAGCTGTTTCAGCAAAAGCCGGTTTAGCACCTGTTCCTTTTCGGTATCCGAAGGCGACGATTTTTCATCTTCGCTCAGCCCGTCGATAATGTATATGTCGTCGCCGTTTCCCGAATATACCGTATTATATATCGATTCAACCGGCAGTCCCGCTTCAGTCGCTATCACAACGTCTTCAACAGACAGCCCCGTACATGCGGACAATTCTTTTACAGTCGCCTCTCTTTGTTTTTCCTGCGCAAGTTTTTCGGCCGCCTGTTTAATCTTCCAGGCGTTTTCCTTAATGCTCCTGCTTATTTTCACCAGTCCGTCATCACGCAAAAATCTCTTTATCTCTCCTATGATCATAGGAACCGCATACGTAGAAAATTTTACGTCAAACGACAGATCAAACTTGTCAACCGCCTTCATCAGACCTATGCACCCTATCTGAAACAGATCCTCAGAATCGTAGCCCCTGCCCGAAAATCTTCTGACAATGCTCCACACCAGAGCCATATTATTTACAATGAGCTCCTCCCTTGCTTTGGGATCTCCGCTGCGGGCTACTTTTATAAGCTCAATTGTATCCAACAGCCATGCTCAAATCGTCATCTATCTGCTCATCGCTCGTTATTTTCTTTGACATTTTTACAATCGTTCCTTTTCCCGCTGTGGATTCTACGGTAACTTCATCCATAAATGCTTCCATAAATACAAAACCCATTCCCGATCTCTCAAGCTCAGGTCTTGTAGTATACATAGGTTCCTTCGCTTTATTTATATCTTCTATCCCTACTCCCTTATCCGTGACCGAAACCATAAGCCTGTCCCCTTTTATTGCGCATTCCACGGTTATCCTGCCTTCGGGTATACCATAGTATCCATGAATGATCGAATTGGTAACAGCCTCCGAAACCGCAGTTTTTATATCCGAGACTTCCTCCACAGTAGGATTAAGCCTTGCCGCATACGCAGCCACAGCTACCCTCGCAAAACTTTCATTAGCCGGTTCGCAGCCGAATTCAATACTCATTTTCTGTATGCCGTCCATACTATCCCCTCCTTAATCAACAGCTTCTGAGCGCCTGAAAGATATTGTCACGCTTCGATACTATTTTATATATTCCCGACATTTTAAGGATCCTGTCAATATTGTCAGACACGCCCGTTACAAATACTTTTCCTCCCACATACCTTACTTTCATATACTTCCCTATGATCATTCCAATCCCGGAACTATCCATAAATTCCACTTCAGACATATCAAATATCACATTCTTTATATGACCCTTTAAATAATATTCTTCGAAATCGCGCCTTATCTTTTCGGCTTCCATATGGTCAATCTCTTTTCCCGCATGGATGATCAGGTTTTGACCCTCCGCTTCCAACATGCCGTTTCCTCCTTTCATTCAACTAATCATAAAAAAAGCGGCATACCGAATACTGCATAAACGGTATGCCGTCTGTCTTATCAGCTCTGTTTATTCACCATCAACATCTATCCCAAGTTCCTCAAGCCTTGCCCGCGCTTCGGAAGCTCTCTGCGAATCGGGATAATCATCAATAACCTGTCTGTAGTAACTCTCCGCTTTATCTTTATTTCCCTGTTTATGATAAAGCCGTCCCATAAAATATATCGCATCGTAATTATCTTTATTAAGGTTCAATGCTTCCGTAAGATACGTAAGCGCCTCCTCGTACCTGCCGCTGTTATAAGCCACCCTGCCCTGTTCAAATACTTCGGCAGACGCGTTTTTTGCATCCTCGCTCTGTATCTTTTTCAGAACATTTTTTGCGGCTTCGCTCTCAAGAGACGATGCATCTATATCCATAACAGCCGCAAGCGCCTTTGATTTGCTGCCTTCGTTATAATCATAGTATGCCGAAAGTATCTTATCATATATCTCCGCAAGCGAAAGCGAATCGTCTTCTCCCAGTTCTTTTATCTGATTTTCAAGCTCGCTTATCTGATTTTTGAGGTTATCATTCTCATACTGAAGGCTTGAAATAGTACTTTCCTGCGAAGCAAGCCTCTCGCCGTAATCCGTAACTTCCGAATTCTTCTCCTTATTAAGCTTTCCCGATATAGTAGGCGTAATAAGCACAATGCCAACAAAAAGCCCGATTATTATACCTATAATGATATTAATAAAAGGAAACGCCCTGGCCGTTTCAGGCTTGTACGAACCTACGGACTTTACGGCAACATCCGAATCACCGTGAAATACCTTTCTTTCGCCCAGGGACGAGGCATTATAATGTCCCGAAACCGCAACGCCCAGTTCATTCAGATATCTAAGCGTAGTCGTATTATTGATATCGGCCTGTCTTATTTTTTTCAGACACTTTATCGCAAGCTCATTCTGCCCGTTCATCATATACAAAAGCGCAAGCAGATGATGCGCCTTGATAAATCTGCTGTTTAACGAGACTACTTTCTTAAGCTGTATGATCGCAAGGTCATCATTTCCCTCCCTGACAAACAAAAGCGCCTTATTATATTTCTTGATCGACTGATTGATAATATCTAACTCCGCCCTGTCTGACTGTATGCTTTTAATATAATAATCCGCAGCCTCGTTATCCTTATCAAAATTCTTGCTGCGTATCCACTGCGCCAGAGCCGTTACAGTCTCTCCTATCTCGTAATATACAAGACCAAGGAGATTCCTGGCGTCGGTATTATACTTATTATATCGCAGACTCAGCTCAAGATCGGCTATAGCGCCGCTTAAGTCTCTTATTTTAGCTTTTTCAAGTCCGGAATTATACAGGGTATTGGATATCCTTACGACTTTCTTATATACCCGTATACTTTTCCCGCAATGCTCACACCTGTCTTTCTTCATATCTACAGGTCTCGTACATATCGGACAATTCATATCTGTTCGCTCCCAACTTACCCGCTCTTTACATTAAACGGAACGCATCTCAGTCAACAGTTCTTTTACAACATCCGTTACATCATCATATTTCCTGTTGTACACGGCATCTTCCACCTGTTCAACTTCCAGGCTGGGCTCGAACTTTTTCAGTTCTTCCTCAAAATTAATCATTGGTTCCTCCTTTAGGCTTTCGACCTTATAATAACGATAACGCCACTGAAAATCAACAAATATTCACCGCACTAATCGACTTGTTTTAACAATTGTTCAAGCCTTACCTGCACTGCATCCATCATATTCTGATATTTCTGCTGCTTTGCTTTTTCCTCATCGATCTTGCTCTTGGGAGCCTTCTCTATAAACCTGCTGTTTCCGAGCATTTTTTCGGAACGCGCAAGTTCGCCCGCAAGCCTCTTCTTTTCAGTTTCAAGACGCTCTATCTCTTTCTTTACGTCTACAAGCTCCGCAAACGGTATATATATTGCGGCGTCGGGCACAAGAACCGATATAGCGTCGGGATCTATGCCGTCCTTATTTTCAAGTATGCTTACTTCGCTTGCATATCCGAGCGTCGCAAAGAATACACGGCTTGAATCAAATATATTTCTTACCTTTTCGCTCTCCGACACCACATATACCGCAGTCTTTCTGCTGTGCAAAACGTTCATCTGCGACCTTATGTTCCTTATAGCCTTAACAGCTTCCTTGATACGCTCTACCGCCTCTTCTTCATCACCGAAATGATATTCGTCACGATACTCCGGCCAGTCGCTTATCATGATAGATAATTCTTCATCTTCCATGAGCGTGCAGTATATCTCTTCCGTAACAAACGGCATATACGGATGAAGAAGTTTAAGCGCGGATATAAGCACATTCTTTAACGTCCATAAGGCGGCTTTCTTTGTAGTATCCTCTTCGCTGTACAGACGCGGCTTAACCATCTCTATATACCAGTCGCAGAACTCTTCCCATATAAAGCTGTATATCTTATCCGCGGCTATTCCAAGTTCATATTTATCGATATTCTCGGTAACATCCCTTACCACATCATTCAATTTGGAAACGATCCACTTGTCAGCATCGGTAAGTTCCGGCATTACACTAAGGTCTATCCCCTCATCCGGCAGGTTCATCATTATGAACCTCGATGCATTCCAGACCTTATTTGCAAAATTACGGCTTGCCTCCACGCGTTCATAATAAAAACGCATATCATTGCCCGGAGCATTTCCCGTAATAAGCGTAAACCTAAGCGCATCCGCTCCGTACTTATCGATAACTTCAAGAGGGTCTATGCCGTTTCCAAGCGATTTGCTCATCTTCCTTCCAAGCGAATCGCGTACAAGGCCATGTATAAGCACGGTATCAAACGGAACCTTACCCGTCTGTTCAATTCCCGAAAACATCATCCTCATTACCCAGAAAGGAATAATATCATAACCCGTTACAAGGGTGCTCGTAGGATAAAAATATTTCATCTCTTCGGTCTCCTGCGGCCATCCCAATGTTGAAAACGGCCAAAGCGCAGATGAAAACCATGTATCAAGCGTATCCTCATCCTGCCTCATCTTCTTATGGCACTTCGGGCATACGGGGTTATCTTCCTTGGTAACAACCATCTCGCCGCATTCGTCGCAATAAAACGCCGGTATCTGATGTCCCCACCAGAGCTGCCTTGATATACACCAGTCGCGTATATTCTCAAGCCAGTGGAAATATGTCTTTTCAAAATATTCGGGCACAAATACCGTTTCATCATTTTTAACCGCCTCTATCGCCGGCTCTGCAAGAGGCTTCATCTTAACAAACCACTGTTCCGATACTCTCGGCTCTACGGTAGTGCCGCATCTGTAGCATACTCCTACATTGTGGTCATGGTCTTCTATTTTAACAAGCGCTCCTTCTTCTTTCAGATCCTCTACGATCACTTTTCTGGCTTCATATCTGTCCATGCCGGCATACTTAGGATAATCGTCCGTGATCTTCGCATCATCCGTCATGACATTGATAACCGGAAGGTTATGCCTAAGTCCCACTTCAAAATCGTTAGGGTCATGGGCCGGAGTGATCTTAACAACGCCCGTACCAAAATCCATATCAACATAATCATCCGCAACAACGGGTATCTCTCTATGGACGATCGGAAGTATTACCGTCTTTCCTACATAATCCGCATATCTTTCATCCTTTGGGTTAACCGCGATCGCAGTATCGCCGAGAAGCGTCTCCGGACGCGTCGTAGCAAGCTGTATTGAACCGCTTCCGTCCGAAAGTTCATATTTAAGATGCCAGAAATGGCCTGCCTGGTCTTCATGTTCAACTTCTGCGTCAGATATCGAAGTAAGGCAGTGCGGGCACCAGTTTATTATACGTTCTCCCCTGTATATAAGTCCCTTGTCATAGAGCTTTACAAACACTTCTTTTACAGCGTCATTGCAGCCTTTATCCATAGTAAAGCGTTCCCTGTCCCAGTCGCACGAAGAACCCATCTTCTTAAGCTGCGACACAATACGTCCGCCATACTGCTTTTTCCAGTTCCAGGCGCGTTCAAGAAAACCTTCTCTTCCAAGCTCCTCTTTGGATATGCCTTCCTTTCTCATCTCTTCAACAATACGCGCTTCCGTAGCTATTGACGCGTGGTCCGTTCCCGGAACCCAGAGCGCATTGTAGCCCTTCATACGCTTATATCTTATAAGAATATCCTGAAGGGTATTATCCAGGGCATGTCCCATATGAAGCTGTCCCGTAATATTTGGCGGAGGCATAACGATCGTAAAAGGCTTCTTGCTCTTATCAACCTCTGCATGAAAATATTTCTTATCCATCCATTTCTTATAAAGTCTGTCTTCTATATTAGACGGGTTATAGGTTTTCTCAAGTTCTTTCTTCATAACTATCCTCATTTCTGCCATGTATTAAAAAATAATTATACTAATCTATAGTATTCTAAAAGAGTTCTGATGTCAAGCAGACTGCATCACATTTCAAATATAATACACATTTGACCAAAAAAAGAAGCCCCCATACAGCAGATAAACCGCCGCACGGAGACTCCATTGATACTTTAAGATTAATATTCCGGAACTGCAGCTCCGTAAGCATCTGTTCCGCAGTCTGCCACGGAAAGACCGCCTGCCTGCAGTATTGCATAATATGCAGGTTTTGGAGCATATGTAAGGATAGGCTCTTCCAGTCCGTCATCATATTCCTCGAACAGATAACGCGCTTTCCATCCGCCTCCGTCACCGTCACGTACTCCCCAGTTGGTAACAGAAGTAACTCCTATATAGTCAGCTCCCTGAGCTTTTCCATATTCGCCTTTCTTTGAGTATTTCTTATATATCTCATACTGTTTCTTAAGCTTTTTAGCCTGAGCATCTCCGGTAGAACCTTCGTCAAGCTCTGTAATCTGTACTTCAAGTCCCTGATCTGCGATATTCTTTATCATATTTTCCTGTGTCGTCTCGCCGATACTGTGAGACTGAAGTCCGATTCCGTTACAATATTTAACGCCCGTCGTACCTTTTTCAAGGTTACATGCGAGGTTGATATATTTTACAAGCGCAATCTGTTCAGCATCCTTGGTATTATAATCATTATAGATAAGCGACGGTTTTTCTGTATAACCGAACTGATCTTTATACTGGTTATAATATTTTTCTACCGCGTCATGCGCATACAGATATGACAGATACAGATAATCCGCTCCCATAGTTGCGTACCAGTAACTGTGACTGGCATCAGGCGTACGGCCTTCCTTCTCAAACATATTCAATACATCTTCAGGACTGCTGTCCGTCGTAACGTTCTTGCCGCTTGAAGTTGTTACTCCGGGGTTCGTTGAGAATTTATTGCCCTTGCTGCTGTCTGTTGTAAGCACTTCATTTACTGAAGCCGCATCTTCATTAACATAATAAGTGATATTTCCGTTGTTAGCTTCGTTTATTACATCATAAGCATATACTACATCGCCGTAGCCGTGTGAATATATGTACTCAATAACCTGGCTGATATAATCGTTGAGACGTTTCTTCATTGTCTCCTTGTCGGCAAGCTTATGATAATTGCTTGCATCCCATCCGTTTGCCTCATAATCAGACAGCTGGTAATCGTCATAGTTATAATCCTGAAGGAAGAAATACTGCTGTACCTGCGAATGCCATACAAATGCATGATAACGCATCTTAAGGCCGTTTGCTTTACAATAACTGAGCGTTTTTTCAATATTATCATAGTTCAGGATGATCTTTCCTTCGCCGCCGGTCTTATAATAATTATCTACATTGGCTTTGCTGTATCCGTCCGGATATTCATCCGTAGCGTCAACCGAAACAGTGCTCTCATGCTTTGTCTCATTGCCCATTGTGATACTTGCAAAATGATATCTTATAAGAGCTGCGCACTCGCCGAACCTGAGATCTCCAAGTCCCGTGCTTACGCCGACTTTGAAATAATCGCTGTAAAGATCTTTGATCTTTGCTCCCGGCTTTTTCCACAGGCATGCATCATATCCGTCATAATCAAATGTCGGAGTAGGAGTAGCCGTTGCATTAGGATCCGGAGTTATCACAGGCGGAACCTCTGTAGGCTGCTGGATCGGCGTAGGAGCTACATCAGCCGATTTTACCGTAACTTTGCACACGAGCTTTTTGCTCTTGCCTCCCTGCTTATATACAGCGGTAACTTTTGCAGTACCTTGCTTCTTTCCGGTTACTTTTACAGACGTCTTTTTCTTTGCAGACAGTTTCGCGATCGCTTTCTTATCGATCTTCCACGTAACCTTCTTCTTATAATTCTTAACTTTAATCGTCTTTGATTTTCCAATGGCTACGGAAACCTTCTTAGGACTTAACGCAGGCTTCTTTGCAGCGTCTGCATTGATTCCATCTGATGCTGACGGCAATGTTACAGCTGCTGCGAGTACCAATGCAATAGCCGCACATGTCTTACGCATTTTCATCATTAAATACCTCCTCAATTTTATTTTTAATTATTAACTGATTCTAATACAGCTATTTTTTATTATAATATTTTTATCAGACAAAATCAAGGTTTAACCTGTTTTTTTTCATCTTTTAATAATTCGTCCATACAAGACACTGAATGCGGGATCAGAAATGTGCGCACGGCTGCAATGACAACCATGTACACAAAGAAAATAAGCGTGGGATATAATTTTAGTCCATCCGCGGCAACAAGATATACCACGGCTGCAAATGCAAATATCCCTGCCGCCGCTCCGGATATCTTAAGAACCATATATTTCCCATGCGAGGGCGACTTCATGATGAGTATGAGCATTGCGCCCTGCAGCGCTATTGTCACAAGCTCTGCGGCAAACAGCATGATCTGCCAGCTCATCGATAACGAAAATATGATCTGCCCTTTCGTGACGGTTACAGTATAATACTCGAATACAAACGCCGCCATTGCCGTAAGGATGAAATATATGCTTAGAAGAGCGGTATAAAATATAATCCTTTTTTTAATCTTTTCGATGCTTTTTTTATTGCGTCCCATAAATTCACCTTTCACATATCATATCAATTGTATTTTCATGCGGTATATTATATAATTATACACAATCAGGACACGAAAGGAAAGAAAAAAAACATGTATAATGAAATATTAAAAATCGGCCCGGTTACAATACACGGATACGGGCTTATGATCGGAATAGGCATATTATGCGCCCTGTTTTTCGGACTCAGGCTCGCAAGGAAAAAGGGTCTTGATGCGGACGAGATATACAATATCACGATATTATGCGCCGTATCGGGATTTGCGTGCGCAAAACTGCTTTACTGCATAGTCGAATGGAAAGTATTCATAAGTGATCCCCTTGCCGTCCTCGGTTCAGACGGATTCGTCGTTTACGGCGGGATAATCGGCGCAACCCTGATCGCCGGGTTATATTGCCGCATCAAAAAACTGGCGTTTTTCAGATATTTTGACGTAGTGCTCCCGTCCGTAGCGATCGCGCAGGGATTCGGGCGTATAGGATGTTTTCTTGCCGGATGCTGTTACGGAAAAGAAACGGATTCATTTATCGGCGTAACTTTCCATAATTCGGATTACGCGCCGAACGGCGTACCGTTATATCCTACGCAGCTGTTTTCAAGCGCGGGCTGTTTTATCATGGCGGCAATATTATTCCTGTATTCAAGAAAGGAAAGAAAGCCCGGAAGCGCCGGTTCGCTGTATCTTATAATGTACAGCATAGGCCGCTCCATAATAGAATTTTTCCGAAACGACTACCGCGGCGAGATAGGGATACTATCCACCTCGCAGTTCATATCAATATTCATACTGATCATCGGGGTAATATTATTCATAATGTCGCAGAAGGGATCGTTTATTCGTAAAACCCAAGATACTCATTAAATATATTAAACAGCATGTCAGCTGAGCATACGGGGATCTCGGCTGACGTGTCCTTTACCGGGACGTATGTATATTTATCCGACGCAAGCGTAAGCACAAGTCCCGATATGATCTCGTAATCCGGTCCAAAAATAACCTCCAGATACTCGTTATACTTAGCCGCCTGCAAAACATCTTTATCTATGATCTCATCATTCATCTTAAATTCAAGCGAAAATACATATCTGTCCGTGATCACAAGCACGTCGGCATATATCCTTATATATTTGGATTTCCTTATCCTGAGCTCGAACACGATCTCCCAGTCGGAATAATCCACGGGTATGTCGCCAAAAAGCCCGGTCATAACCCTGTGCGTATCCGAAAAGGAATGGAACAGCCCCCTGGTATTATTAAGG
Organism: uncultured Lachnospiraceae bacterium; assembly: GCA_947593975.1. Taxonomy (GTDB): domain Bacteria; phylum Bacillota; class Clostridia; order Lachnospirales; family Lachnospiraceae; genus V9D3004. The sequence continues at coordinate 8,232 of CANQDW010000012.1, read as the reverse complement.
TTTCTCCCTACGCTTAGGCAGCCGCCCCTCATACGTTCAAACCATTCGTCATACGGCGTGTCCAAAAATTCCTTTACCGCCGCATAATACCCGCAGTAATCGCCAAGCCCCTCATGCGGCCTCTTCTGCCTGATAAGACCGTGCCACATATATGCGTCATCCCGGTAACAGAGGTCTTTGACGAACGCCGATCTGTAAAGATAATGGTTCACCACAGATCTTTCGGTGCCTATCGTACGCGCGATATCTTTCGCCTTGATACCGTCATTTTTACTTATTACCGAGTATATATCCCTTTCAATTATATCCATAGCTATACCTCATCCGAAACTCCGTCTGCTTTTTCATTATAGCATGAAATGATATGTCTGACAGCAAAAAATACCGCTGCGCATAAAATAATCATTTCGACGGCAATGGCAGCCAGGCACATACGGATAAAATACTGCCGCGATCCGGGTAAAGGCATCTCTTCTGATGAAGCTGTAGCAATATGCTCTCCGTGAATCAGCAGCCTGTGCGATTCACTGCCAAAAGGAGTACACGTTACCAGCGAGCATCTGTTTTTTCCGTCCTTAATGAACAGAGACCCTGTATCACTCGGAAGCACGGTTTCAACCCCGTACACTTTATAAGTGTACGCTTTATTTAGAATATATACGGTAAAAGTATCATCGGTTTTTACTTTGCCGAGATTGGCAAACATCCTTGTATAAGAAAGCGCCCTGTGTCCCAAAATCACGGCGTGGACCGCATCGCCGTCAATCGGAAAAGAAGTCCCAACGATATGTCCTGCGCCCGACTTAAGGACATCTTCGTCAGTACTGTGATAGAACGGGATCAGTATACCTGCTTTTGAGACGTTTATATACCCGATCATCCCGTTTCCCATAATATCCAGAGCGGAATAATATCCGGCGGCAAGGCTGTCGGGCAGATACATCGGCATAGCCGCGCCGCCTGCTATTTTGGAATTAAAAATTTCCGCATCTTTTAATATCTTTAAAATATCCTCATCAGGAATGCGCTTGACGGCGGATATATAATCGCAAACCGCTTCGCACTGTTCTTTTTCGTTGCGGTAAGTCCTTACCGAACTAAACAGCAGCAATAACATTCCTATTATAAGTGATACAAATGCAGCTTCAATCAGATGATGTTTCATGAGCATCACTCTTTAACCGTTTATGTCTCTGCGGCTGCTTCTTTTTACCCTTTTCATATAACGCATCGCAGCAAGCAGTACCGCGGCAACCGTAAGCATTGTACCGAAGAAAATGTGCTTATTTATTCCAATTCCGCCGGAAGACGGCAGAGCCTTTATCCTGCCGTTGACAAACATACGGTAATGAGCGGAAGAATCGCCTGTTATCTCACCTTCTACTGAATTGCTGCTTCCTCCCGCTGCGGTCAGAAGATCGTAGCCTTCATCTTCAGCGCTGTCTCTTACACGCAGGAGCATGTAATCATCCGGGACGGGGTCTTCTGTGACCGTGTATGCTGTGTACGGCGGGATATTGCTGAACACAACGTTTTCACCGTCTTTTAGGGTGAAAGTGTATGTCGCAGAGCCTGTGTCGGTTGTAGGAGTAATTGTTTCGACCTTCCCACTGTGTTTTGCAACCATACGTGCAGCGTTAAAACCGTCTTTGAAAGTGAAGTTGACTTCAAAATTAAAATCCTGTGTATCAGTATCTGCGCTGCTGACAACTTTCTTTGCTACAGTAAGTGTTCCCATGCACTCATTGGTGAATGGAATTGTTATATCGTCCGTTTTAGGTGTTTCACCTGACGGTTTTGTCGAGGAACCCGGCTCACGCATATAAGCATAGGTAGCTGAAACCTCCAATTCACCTGTTGGCAACTTGCTAACACTATCCTTTACACGATTTACATTAATTGTCAGATCAATTTTGGGTTCAAGACAGTGCATATTGTCCGGAACAACTTCCGCAATGGTAAAATGGTACTCCTTTTCTTCTTCCGCGCCCTTCTTAACTTTAATTTTTCCTAATGATTTTACAACTGTATCGGTAACAGATGCCGAATCTTTTTTTACAATTACCGTGTATGAATTATCAGTTGCGTTAAGTTCACCTAGTTTAGTATTATCCATAACCAGATCTCCGGAGTTTATAGCATCAAGAGTCTCAGAGTCGGGCGTAATCTTGAAAGTAAATTCATCTTCATCATTCCAGTTTCTTCCAACTAGTTCTTTGCTGATATTAAGATCAAAGTCCTTTTCCGTGTCACTGTATGCATTGATAAATTCCACTGCGGCATCCGCAGAATATCCATTGAATGTCGGCGTCAATGTACCATCGTTGTTATCAACAAACGTTACTTTAATCGTATATATCCCGCTTGTCGAATCTTTCACTATATTTTTAGCGGTAGTTGTAATACTCGTTGCAACAGATGATTCTGTAATTGTAAATTCATAGTCTCCCGGTACAGTAAACTCAATCTCTTCAAAAGCCTTGGTGAAATCTGCTTCCTTGTCTTCTTTTGTTATTATAATTTTCTTTTCTAACCCACTCATCTCGCTTACTCTAGGTGCTTTTGTGCATTCTAGAGTGAACGTAAATTCGTCGCCCTCAGCCCATTCTCTGCCTGCCAGGTTTTTCTTAACCTTTGGTATCCATTTATAAGTGGTGTGGTATACATTGTTGATCGTCATGGTGTGACCGTCTGATTTTCCGTCATGTTTTTCCCATCTTCTCACCAGAAGTTTGGCATCAGTAGGAACTGTAGAATGATTGCTCACTTCTCGTAACGTACCGTTTTTATCAACATAAAACCAAGTATATTTACCATCGGCAGGTGTGGCATCTTTTATCCATTCATCTGCCGTAAGCACCTCTGCTTTCGTCAGACAAGTGGCTACTCTTTCGTCAGCTGTCAATTCAGAAACCGCCTTTTCACTTTCGGAATGATATAGAGTCATATCTATCTCATCAATGATGCCGTCCTCTTCCTCGCTGTCAGTTCCTTCTTTTTTTGCTTCTGTATTTCTAAGAACAATTTGAAGATAATAGACCGATCCATCATACGTAATACCATCCTGTACGTTACCTATAGCATCCGACGGAATGTCTTCTTTTATTTTAAGCCAATAAGTGACAGGCAGTGTTTCAGCTTTATACTTATCTCTAGCAATGTCTTCTGCCGATGGAGATTGCTGTCCGTCATGTTCCTCCGGATTCCAAACTTTGCCTGTGCTCTCTTCTACATATTGCACAGGGAACATAGTATTGTTGAACATAAAGGATTTAAATTCTAATTCTCCATTGTTTATTTTGTTAAATACATGCACCCACTCTTTCGTTGTACCCGTTTCTTTCAATTCAGCATTTAATCCTTCAATCACGAGATTACCATTTGCTATCGCTTCCTGTGTAACGGTATCATTACCTGATATATGCACTGTAAATTTATCAGTCTCAGCCCATTCATTTCCCTCTCTTCCTGTAAAATTCTTAACAATTTTATAACTTGTGGACTGCTTTGCAGGCGCAGGTGCATAGATATTTGTAAATACAGGGCTGTTGCCGGCAAAAACCTGTGACGTGCTGCCTTCCACCGATGTGTCTTTATATGTTATAGACGAAATTTCCGCTATAAGATGCGAATTATCCTCCGTCTTTTCTGTACTTTCATCCACTCCCTGATTGAGTTCACGCTTTACGTTTATCTTGACTGTGTATTCAAGTGAAGACTTTGTAAGTGTTTCATCGCCCGCAATATTAATGTCATCTTCCGTAATCGTGAAAGTGTATTCTCCTGCCATCGGAAAAACAACACTGCAGAATGAAGCCACCGTCGTTTCGTCACTACCGTCAACTAAAAGCGAATCAGACATTTTACGGTCTGGAAATGTATACTCATAGTCCTTATCCATACTATCTTTCGCCGTATAGTGATAATACGGTTTGCTATAATCAACTGTTATCTTATTTTTGGTGCCTGTCGCCCCGGCTTTGAAATTATTTGCAAATTCTCCGGCTTTCGTTCGCGCTTCATTTTCTTGTATGTTTAAAATTTCCAGTTCATTTAAATCTACTTTAATACCGTCTGCATCGCTTAGATTGGTTACGCTATTGTCAAATTTATTAATTATTGTAAAAGAAAATGAATCGGCATCAATTCCGGCAACTGTATCTGCACCTTGCCATGATCTTCCCTCTATTTGCTTTACAATAAAGAAATTCTTATCTGCCGTTGCGTTACCGACATCAACCTTCACATAATTGTCATCATCAAATTTATAAATACCCTGAGTTTTTTCATCTTCTGTAGGCAGTTTTTCTGTCTTAGCCCTTACCACATAGAATTCATTAAGAATACGATATCCTGCAGGCGCGAACACCTCACGGACTACATATGAATTTTCAGGATTCAGCCCGGGAAAGGCAATACGTCCATTTGATCTTGTAGTAGCGGAACCGACTTCGTATTTTTTCAGTTCTGCTGTATCGCCACTTTCCACTAATTTTTTGATATCTTCAACAGTCTTTGAGTCTTTCAATTCATATACACGGAATGTAGCACCCTGCAGCGCATTGGATTCAGTATTCGTACCCTGATATTTGAAAATTTCAATTGTTCCGTGATTTTCAGAGTTCGTAATCGTAACAGTTGTGCTGTCCGAGCTGATATTACGGTCAAGAACACCCCTATATGTTGCATCTTTCTCGTCAAGAGCAGTACCCCAATCAACTTTTTGCAGTACAGATAAATCTGATATATTTGAAAAGTTTTTTGCACCGTCCAATGCCGGATCTGTTATAAGCGCTTTGTATACATTTCCGACAAAACTTTTATATTTTCCTGTTCCGATATCATAAGAAAACTCATGTTTATAAATATACTTCCCTTCTGCATCTATATAATATTCTGCTGCAACATAATAATTGTCAACATCAACACCATTGTATTGTTCGGGCAGGTATTCGTCTTCATACTGCCATGATGTAATCGCCGACATGGTACGGTATGCATAAACACCTTCTGTACTACTGCCTTTCTGCTTATAATGTACTTCATACACGACTGCTGTCGGATGCGTTCCTGTTGTATCCCATGTCTTTTTCAGCACTAGGGATTGCGCAAGAATCTTATAATTGTAGCCGACATCCACGGCGCAGACAGTAGTGTTGCCATCCGGTTTATCGCCGCCATAACCATATATTTTAGGATTAACTTGACCTGCTTTTTCACCTACTACTATATGCTGTACTTCAGTTCCTTTGTAACTAGTACCATAGCTTTTGTCGGCATAGTAACCAAATGGTTTGTATTCCGGAGCTCTAGTTAAAGGCTTAGCCTCTTGTCCACCACTTGTTAAATTGTAAATATTCCCGGGTTTTATAACCTGATATAAATATTCCGTTCCATTACCCGGATCATAAGTAAGTCCTGTGAATTTATACATTCCTTCACCTGTTGTCAATCCGGTATCAACCAGTTCATATTTTTTTTCAGTACTTGCAAATGTACTTGCATCAAGCGGTTCCCCCTCTGAATCAACATATATTTTCCCATCAATAAAAGAAGTGTCTTCTGTTTTCCTGTAAAGATTCAACTTAACATCTCTCAGCGGATAGTCACCGGCTGCCATCATATCATCAAATATACCATTTTTAGTTGCATCAAAGAAAACACGTCCGGTGAGACTGAACGAATTTTCAGGGCGTTCCTTTATCTTAATGTTATCTAATTCAATAGAAGCCTTAGCCGGCTGCGAAGGTATAAATGTCCAAAAATTAGCAATGGCATAATCAGTAGTAGTTTGTGCTGAAATTACATTATCATCTGTATATTTAGAACTAGCACTACCATAATAAATACCAGTACCAACCGACTTACCTACAGGGAACTTATCACTGTCAAGATAGTTGATCATGTTTTGCTGATCAGTAGTTGGGGTATTTACCAGATTACCGCTGCCATCAAAATAATTAATCACATTTGTAGTGTGGCTATGGTCTCCCACACGAATAAGTGTATCATCGTCTGGATTTGTTAAATATCCCGCCTTGTGTCTAGCAATATATTCTCCACCATCTGACCGCATATTATTATATGTCCAATATTTTTTTGTAACGGAACCACTTCTTACCTTTTCAAAATAATTTTTTGGTGCGTCATTCACAGCATACGCATCACTTGTTGTATTTTGGGCAAGCGTTACATCTTTCTCAGAAAACCCAGTAGATGCGGCATATTCGCCGTAATATATTGCGGTGTCATCATAATAGATAACATTTTTTGTCTTGCCATAAATATTATCATCATAATCCTTCCGCACACCCTCTTTATTATAAATATGGCTCAATCTGGTAAAAGTAATACCTTTACTTGCATGCTCCATATCTATAATAGGAAAATGTATTTCACCTGCTTTAGTGGTAACGGTAAAAGCAAGATCTTCTATTTTGTAATTTCCGCTCAAAATGTCTTTTCCTTCACCATCTTTTCCGTTCCAGTAAAAATAATTAGTAGAATGTGGCGTAACCGCTCCCGAGATTTCCACAGGAGCATATGTATCGCCCTTAATCCCCTTGAATTCAAGACGTAATGTCGCAGTAGTTGCCTCTTCCACATCAAAAGCAAAATACCCTCCTTCGCCTTCATAGGCACCGGGAATATTATTGCCATCATCATCCTTTATCTCACTTACAAAACGCAGATTAGTCGCAGGATCAGGCTGAACAGCCTTTTCATACAGTTCTCCCTCTAATTGATCATCCGGATACTCTAGAAAGATATAGAAACTTTTGAGCGTATCAGTATCTTTTGTACCTGGATACTTATATGCCGCACCCATTTCATCAAACGTGTTGTCATTGTTAATATCCTTTACAGATGTATAAATAATCTCACCGGTAGCTGAATCGTATATGCCTTTATTGTTTGCAAAAAAATTGTACGTATATGGCTTTGCATCGTTAAATTTCATTTTATAGATATAGCTGTCTGTTGTCAGGATATAGTAGGTATCTACTACACCTATACTATCAGGATGCATTTGCATAGAAAGGAAATCCGCATAAGTACGTCCGTGCTGTTCTTCTCCGCTTTCATCGAAAACAGTAAGATTCAGCGCAGCAATTTCTCCGCCATAATTTGTTGTTGGGTCATGAAAAGGTTCTCTTCTTTTCCTGTAACCCTTTTTGTCACTTACTGCATTGCTTTTGTTGTACGAATGAAACTCAAAAGTATACACGCCCGTTTCTGTAACAGTGTAAGTATATGGGGTATATGTATAATTGGTTTCTCCATCTTTATATGTTCCTGAGAATTTGCCGTCTTCTTTATGCAATTTGCTCACAGCGGCATATTCTGTTTGCCAATTGCCAATATAGCCTGTTTTATCGTCACCAGTATTTCTGATATCAATTGCGTGGGCATTTCCATTCAGGTCAGTCATAACTACATCAATAGACCCTTCATCTGCTGTATTTGTCCCCACAGAATGATTTAAATTAAGCATAGAATTATATACACTTGAACCTACACAAATTGTATCTCCTTCAAAGGCGTACACATGAAAAATTGTTCTATACTCAACACCGCCAAAACTTCCGTTACGACAAGCATAATATGGACGTGCAGCATCCAAAAAATCATCATCCGGTTTACTGTCACCGTCACTATCCCACATATGTTCCAGTGTCTCATTTTTATATTCATCCTCAGCAGCTTCCGCAATTACATTTTCAACGGAATCAAAGATGTCCGACAAACCGGTTCCCAGTACCATAGACGAAACCATACCCAGACACAGACAAACTGAAAGCAGCCTTTTCAGTACAGAATAAGCATTAGATTTTTTCATGACAGTTACCTCCAATTTATAAACTTACAGTCCAACGAATATTGATCGATTTAATTTCTTAACACAAAAATTTTTGTGATATTTTATCAAAAAATATATTAGTAACAACTTTATCATTATAACAATAAGTATGAAAAACGTCAATGAAAACGGTTTTAAGTTTCTGTATTCAGTCTTAAACATTGCTTCCGGAACATATATATTTTTCAAATATGCAAAAAGAAATAAATGCAGACTCCAAAACGTAAACCTCATTTTGGTATCTGCATTTATTATATTTACCTTCTATTTGCTAATTACTTTACAAGATTCTCCTCGGTAGTTTGACAGTTAAATAAGATAAAAATCCTTTCAGGCCTTGGAAAGCCTGTATTTTTTTGTCAAATTTTATT